>CAZNBK010000312.1:320-2626 GCA_964571105.1 uncultured Desulfovibrionaceae bacterium | reverse complement strand
GATGCCGCTTGCAGGCGCTGCGGCGGGTAGATGGTCATGCCGTCCGGGGCTTCCTCCACCCGGCAGCCGACCTTGCGCAGTTCGGCAGCCGGGGCGCTGATGCGGTCGCTCTCCTTGAGGCGCAAATGCGGAGCGCCGAATAAACGGGTGGGGCCTTGAGCCATGGCCGCCAGGACCGCCACGGTAGGCGTCAGATCCGGGCAAGCTCCCATATCCTGTTCAATGCCCTGCAAAGTTTCCCCGGCTTCGGGCGGGGCAACGGTCAGGCTGCCGTCAACCCAATACACCAGAGCGCCCATGCGTTCCAAAATACCCAGGATGGCTTTGTCGCCTTGCACGGAATCGGCGCACAGGCCCTTAACCGTAACCGGCTCAGGCCCCAAAGCTCCGGCGGCCAGGAAATAGGAGGCGCTGCTCCAGTCGCCCTCGGCGGTAAATTCACCGGCCTGGTATACGCCGGGCTGAATAGTGATGCAGGATGCCGCCGGGCTTGAAGAATCATGGGTGAAGGAAAATCCGATGCCGAGCTGATCCAGGCAGCGCAAAGTCAGGAGCACATAAGGCCAGGACTGCATGCTCTCCCGGTCAAAGCAGATGGCCAAGCCAGTAGCGCTAAGCGGCGCAGCCATGAGCAAGCCGGACAGATACTGGCTGGATTCATGCCCCGGCACCGTTACCCGGCTGCCGGACAGGCCCCTGGCTGTAAGTAAGGTTGGCGGATAACCCTGTTTTTCCAGCCAGGTGAATTGCGCGCCCAATTCTGTGAGCACGGCAGCCAAACCGGCCAGAGGGCGCTCGTGCAGGCGGGGCGCGCCGAAAATTTTAAAATTGCCCTGCCCGGCGGCTAAAATGGCGGTGAGTAACCGGCAGGAAGTGCCGGACTCGTGCATATCGCAAAGCACCGGCGCAGCCGGGTCCGGCCCGCCGCACGGCGCGCCGTTTATCCCCCGGACCATAAACTCACCGGGGGCAACGCGCCGGATGTCTGCGCCGCAAGCCTTGAGCACGTCCAGGGTCTGGAGTGTGTCCCGGCTTTCCAGGATATTATGCAGCCGGGATTCGCCGTCAGCCAGGGCCGCGCCCATGAGCAGGCGGTGGCTGTGCGACTTGGAAGGCGGCGCATTGATAACCAGCGGCTCGGCATTCCAGCTCATGCGCTGTCCCCTGTGCGTTCCCCGGACGGGGAAATAATGCGCCCCGGCGGATATACCCCGAGAATGCGCAGTTCATGGGCGCTGTTTTTCAGATCGCGCAAAACTTGCTCGTAAGCCGAACCCAGCAGGTTGACGGTTACGTCGGCGAAAAATACATAGGCCCAATCCTCGCCTTTCCAGGGCCGCGATTCCAATTTATTCAAGTTGATCTGGGCCTGGGACAGGATGCTGAGCATGGCGGAAAGCGCGCCGGGCCGGTCCGGCAGGGTAAACAGCAGGGAGGTTTTGGCCGACTGTCCGGCTGCGGGCAAATCCGGCAGCACCGCCTGGTTGTCTTCCAGGCGGCCAGGCGCGAGCAGGGCAAAACGGGTGTGGTTGCAAGCGCGGTCGGCAATGTTCCGGGCCAATACCGTCAGGTCGAAATCCTGCCCGGTATCGGCATGGGCCACTGCGGCTGTGCCGGTATTTTCCGCAGCCAACCTGGCGGCTTCAGCCGTGCTGTCCACCCCGACCAGCCTGGCCCCGGGCAGGTTTCTGCGCAGCCAGTCGGCGCACTGGGCCAGCCCCTGCGCATGGGAATAAACCACAGCTACCCGGCCAAGATCGCTTTCGCGGCTGAGCAGGCTGTGTTGGATGCGGAAATAAAATTCGGCCACGATGTGCACAGGCTGGAGCAAAAAAAGGTCAAGACACTGGCCCACGCTGCCGTGCAGGGAGTTTTCCAGCGGGGTGATGCCCAGTCCGGCTTGGTCTTGCCCCACGGCTTCAAAAACCGCCACCAGGTCCGGCACAAATTGAAAAGCGGCGCTATTGCCCAAAAACGCCTTGCCCGCCAAATGCGAAAACGTCCCAGCCGGGCCAAGGCAGGCGATGCGCTGCGGCGACTGTAACTGACGGGACACAGATAAAATCTCCCGAAAAATCGCCCGGAGCTGATCTTCAGCCAACGGCCCCTTGTTTAACCGGCAGAGGCGCTCAAGCAGGGCCTGCTCCCGGAAGGGACGCTGCACGGGTTCTTTATGCGCAATCTGACGGTGAACCTCTTCACCCCCTCCCTCAAAGGCTGGCACCTGCCCTGGCTGGCCGACGGCCTCACCTACGGCATCTCGGCGCTCCTGGTGGCGCTCTATGCCTGGCTCACACGCCGGCCGG
>CAZNBK010000312.1:0-310 GCA_964571105.1 uncultured Desulfovibrionaceae bacterium | reverse complement strand
ATGCGCAGCCTTGTAGCGGCCCACGGCCAGACTCAGCCCGGCCCGCTCGTTGAGCAACCGCAGCAAATCATTGTCCAGAGCATTTATCTTCTGCCGCAATTCATCCAGGGACTCCGGCGGCGAACCGACAGGTGACTCATGCCCGGTAAGCTCAGTAATATTTCCGGGAGCGTTCGCGGCGTCCTTCCCGGGGGCAGCCCCAGGGGCAAGCTCTGGGGTAATCCCGGACTTTTGTTTTCCGGCCATGTCACACCTCGGCGATATTTTCAGTTACCCGGCGTCCGAAATGACGCCCGGCTTTATCCAGGCG
>CAZNBK010000311.1:0-2658 GCA_964571105.1 uncultured Desulfovibrionaceae bacterium | reverse complement strand
CGAGCTTTTGTGGGGGTGGGCGTTGCGTTCGTTGGGCGCGCCGTGCGTGGCCCAACGGGTGTGTCCGATGCCGGTGGTGGCCGGTATGGCCGGCATGGCCGCCAGTTTTTTATCCAGGCCCGTGAGTTTGCCTTCGGCGCGCACGGTTTCAATGCGTCCGTCTTCCACCCAGGCTACTCCGGCCGAGTCATAGCCGCGGTATTCCAGACGGCGCAATCCTTCCACGATATTGGGGATGGCCGGGCTCATCCCGGCATATCCGAAAATTCCACACATACTTAGAGTTTTTCCATTGGGTTACAGATTTGAGAATGCAGGTAGCTATCCGGTCAATATCCGGCCTGTTCCTGGCGAATTATTTTCGGCGAGTCGGGGTCATTGCCCCGCAGCACCAGGGAATAGCCGAAGGCCAGGAAATAATCCTCGCGGTCGGCGTCGGGCGGAATATCAATATGCACTTCAAAATTCACCGGCTCGCTCACCGGCCTGGGCAGGCAGGGCACCGTGTAGGTGCCGATAATCCGTCCGGTGTCGTTTTTCAAATACACTTTCAGCACAATGCGTTCAAACCAGATGGCGTACATCGGCACAGAGCCGGGGATAAGTCCTGCATAACCACGGATGCCGTGCATGTCTGCATTGGCCACTGTCTGAAAGGTAAAATCCAGTGTCTTGGTAAGCACATGCTGTTCCGTGCCCGGCTTCCAGGCAATGGAGGGGAGGTGCCCGGCATAGGGCCGCGCGCAGGCCGCGCAGCACAGGCACAACACAATCAGGGCAAATAAACTCTTGATACGCATGGCTTACCTTCGCAATCCCGGCCGATTTGCGACCGGGGCACATTCCCGCCGAAAGACATTATATGCTGCTTATCTTATTTTTCAAGCATAGACCAGCGGTGGCTGCCCCCTGCGCCCCAATTACAAAGTCCGCGATTTGCTTCGACCAAAAGAAAGCGCCTTTGGAGCGTTTGGGGATAACGGACGCAGGTTTTACTTTTCAAGCCAAAGAGAAGCCGGTATACAGCCATAAAAATGTGAGAGTTGAAATGCTTAACCCTGTATTCCGTACTGACAGCCCCATTGTTCTGGCCTCGGGTTCGCCCCGGCGGCGAGAATTTTTGGCCGGTCTGGGCCTGGATTTCACTGTGGCCCGCCCCAAACGTGCGGAACCGATGCCGACTCCCGGGGAGGCACCGGATGCATTTGCCCTGCGCACGGCCAGGGCCAAAGCCGAAGAAGTTGCCCCGCTTTATTCCACTGCCGCGGTGATCGCCGCAGACACAGTGGTTGCCCTTGAGCAGGAAATTCTGGGCAAACCGGCTGATGAACGCGAAGCTTTAAGCATGCTGCAAAAACTTTGCGGTCAAGAGCATGTGGTGTACAGTGCCTGCTGCATACGCTTGCCAAACGGCCAGGAAGAGTGCTTTTGTCCGGCCTCCGCTGTGCTTATGCGCGACTGGCCGCTGCCTGTGCTGCGGGCTTATGTCGCCAGCGGCGAATCCGCGGACAAGGCCGGGGCTTACGCCATGCAAGGGCTGGGCGCTTTCCTGATCGAATGCATCAACGGCTCCTGGACAAATATCGTCGGTCTGCCGTTGCCCGAGGTCGTTGAGGTCTTGCTGCGCCACAAAATCATCAGCCCGATTAGCTAAAGCAGAGTAATTAATGACAATGCCCGCTTCTTTCATTGACAATCTTGCCTTAGGCATTTCCCGCCTGGGCGTGGCCGGACTTTCTCCAAAAGGACCGGGCACCTGCGGCAGCCTGGTGGCTGTTATTCTGGCGCCCTGGTGCTTTATGCCCCTGCCGCTGTTCTGGCAGTTGGCTGTTCTTGCCCTGGTATTCTTTGTCGGCTCCTGGGCCGCAGGCCGGGCTGAACGCATACTCAATGAAAAAGACCCCGGCCAGGTGGTGGTGGACGAGTTGCTCGGCCAATGGATCGCGGTCATCCCCCTGGGCGCGTCAGGAACCTTCTGGCAATTGCTGGCCGCTTTCATCCTTTTCCGCACTCTGGACATAGCCAAACCCTGGCCAATCAAAGCCTCGGAAGACTGGCTGCCCGGCGGTTACGGGGTCATGCTGGACGACCTCATTGCCGGTCTCGGCGCAGCCCTGTTGCTCTGGCTGGGCCTGTATCTGCTCGGGTAGTCGGCCTGATTCAACCACCTGCCTGTCACTTACCGCCAAGCTTGTCACCTTTGTTACCAACTCGCCCAACACGCTATTTTCATTGAAAAAATATATG
The DNA here is from genome assembly GCA_964571105.1 of uncultured Desulfovibrionaceae bacterium. Taxonomy (GTDB): domain Bacteria; phylum Desulfobacterota; class Desulfovibrionia; order Desulfovibrionales; family Desulfovibrionaceae; genus JAVBRZ01. The sequence goes on along the minus strand of CAZNBK010000311.1, from coordinate 411 downwards.
CCTCAGGCTGTGCGTATGCAGAGCGCTCAGGTGCGCAACTATGTTTCGCATCGCCCAAGGCACAAAAAGTCCAGGGCACTCCACTAAAAAATATTGTGTTTTTTCCCGGCTTTAAGTATAGTATGCACATCATTGGGCACATCCGCCCAACTTCATTATTCCTGTCCCACTTCGAGTTGCCCATGTCTTTTTTTGCAGAATTTCCCCTGGATCACCCGGAACACATCCGGGCTGCTTTGCCCTTTTTTCTGGAACACAATATTTGCCCGGAGCTGGATTTCAACGCCCCGCACAGCCTGGTCATGAGCAGGGAGGCGCACCGCGACCTGGCCGCTGTCTGGCAAAAGCGCAACCTGGCCTGCGCCGTGCACCTGCCCTTTTTCGACATCCACCCAGGCAGCCTGGACCGTC
>CAZNBK010000310.1:0-2659 GCA_964571105.1 uncultured Desulfovibrionaceae bacterium | reverse complement strand
CACCACTACCTTTCTTGCCTGTGCCCGTGTCGGCATAAAAAATGCTGTAAACTAACCCGGTGGCAGTTTTTTCCTAAATATTTCTCCCTTGCAGCCGATATGGCTATTGGGGAGTAAAAACAACCGCCTCATGGCGCGGAGGAATTGGCATGGGTAGTCTGATTCAACTAATGGGCGGCAAGAGCCTGGAAGAAATCTTGCGCGAACAGATGAAGGACCCGCTTGAGGAAGTGCTTAAGGCCGATCCGGCAACTCTGGCCCAGGAGGCAATGAAGGAACTTGCCGGGGATACGGTGAGCCTGTCCGAGGCCAGCAAAAACCTGGCTGAAGCCACAGCCGCCAAAGATTATCTTGAGCTGAGCAAAGAAGAGCGTCAGGCCACGGCTGAAATGGAGCTGGCCGAAGGCCTGGCTCAAACCAACCTTATGCAGTTTATGAGCGCGGATATGCGCAACTCCATTGAAGAAATGGGCGCAAAGGGCGTTCGGGCCAAGATGAACGAAGAAGTCAGCAAAGCTTCCGAACAGAATGTCAACGAACTTAAGCGGGATATCGAAGCCGCTGCCCAGCCCACGGATGAAAGCGGGCAGCCCTTGCCTGGCGTGCAAGCGGCAGCTGCGCAGCCAATAGACATCACTCCGGCCCCGGCTGCACCAGTCGTTGCCGCAGCGGTTGCCGCCGAACCGGTGGAAGTAACCCCGGCTGCGCCCAAGGTGAAGGTGGCAAAAGTCAACGTCACGGTTTGATGAACAATATTGCAAGCGATAACCCCCAAGGACGCAAGTCTTTGGGGGTTGCCTCTTGTCAGCTAGCTTTTATCCTTTTCTCCTACCTTTTCGGTACATCTTAACCTTTGCGCAGTCTCCGGCAACTTGCCCAAAAGCTGTTTGCTCCCGTCGCCAAGACAGAGAAGGGGGGCAAGGCGGGTGGCTTGTGCCCTGCCGGGCGTTTAAAAATACATCATGCCCGCGCAGGTAATGATTTGGCCCCCAGTGGACAAAATTTTCATAAACGGATATATGCATCTGCTCTTGCCGGAAAGACTTTGCGCATTCCGGCATTGCCGGTGCGGGATCACCACATTCCCGCCGGTAAGGTGAACCTGGCAGCGGACTAACCCACGCCGCGCCCGGCCCTCTAAAAATATATTACGGTGTTGGAGCACTTCACGCTTGAAACGCCGCAAGGATTTGAGTAAGTCCTTGCCGCTGAATAGCCAGGCTGGTCTGTTTGCCGCAAAGCGCTATTTGAAGCGTAAAGCTATGTCCGATGCCGGGGAAAGTTGCCTCAGGGAGTTCGTATCCCGGAAGCTGTGCACCCAAGTATGTTTTGGGCCGGATTTTAGTTTATAACTTAGCCAGGGTTTGCCTTGTCATGATGATTAAACAGCACTTCAACGATTACGACACTTTTCGCGCTGAATACAAGGTGGAAATTCCGCCGGATTTCAGTTTTGTTTATGATGTTATCGACCGTATCGCGGCTGAAGAGCCTGCGCGCCGGGCCATGATCCATGTGGACCGCAATGATGTTGCCCGCGAATATACCTTTGCCTGGTTTGCCGAGCAGTCCGCCCGCCTGGCGCACAGCCTGAAAGCGCTGGGGGTGAACAAAGGCGACAGGATTCTGCTTATTTTATACCGCCGCGTTGAATTTTGGGTTTCCATGCTCGCTCTGCACCGCATCGGCGCAGTGGCAGTTCCGGCCACAGCTCAGCTCACGGCCAAGGATATTTTGTTCCGGGCCGAACACGGCAAGATCGCGGGCATTATCACTGAAGACAGCGTCATTGCGCGGGTGGAGGAAGCCCGGCAAGCCTATAGCGGCTGGCGGCATTTTATTTGCGTAAGCAGCCAGGGCCAGGTTCCGGTTGCGCCGTATCAGGTGGAGGCCTTGCCGCAAGGCTGGCTGGATTTTGGCGAACTCATCGAGCAGGGCGCGCCGCAGATGGCCAAGCCGTCCAGACCGCAGCTCGCTGCCGACCGCGATCCCATGCTCATGTTTTTCTCTTCCGGCACCACGGGCATGCCCAAGATGGTTGAGCACGCCCATACCTACCCGCTGGGGCATTTTATGACCGCCGCCTACTGGCATGACCTTGAGCCAGGCGACATTCATCTCACTCTGGCCGATACCGGCTGGAGCAAGTCTTCCTGGGGCAAGCTTTACGGGCAATGGATGCAACGGGCTACGGTATTTGTCTGGGACTATCGCGGCAAATTTCAACCTTCGGAGCTCCTGCGCATCCTGGAACAGCACAAGATTACCTCGTTTTGCGCCCCGCCCACGGTCTATCGCTTTATGGTTCTGGAAGATTTCCAGAAATACGATCTTTCTTCTCTGCGCCATTGCACCACCGCAGGCGAGCTTTTGAATGCCTCTGTATTCGAGGATTGGAAGGCCGCCACCGGATTGCCCATTTACGAAGGCTTCGGGCAGACCGAGACCACCGTGGCTGTGGCTACCTTCCCGCATATGACTCCCAAGCCCGGCTCTGTGGGCCGCCCTGTGCCGGGGTATGATGTGGTTCTGCTCAACCAGGATAATGAAGTCTGTGCAGTGGGCGAGGAAGGGGAGATCTGCGTGCGCTTTGAGGAAGGCAAGCCCCCGGCTGGACTGTTCCAGGGATATACTGATGATTTGCCGCTGACCGAGCGGG
>CAZNBK010000309.1:0-2665 GCA_964571105.1 uncultured Desulfovibrionaceae bacterium | reverse complement strand
ATTGCCTTTAGGACACTTTCCACATAGTTTTGCAGATAGCCTTTTTTTTAAAATCAAAGCCCGGAGGCCGCTCTCTTATGAGCAAGCCGAAGCGTGCCAATCCCTAATTGGGGTACAGGGGATCATCCCCTGCCCCGCATGGCATCCAGGGAAGAAAAAAGAATGCCGCCGATGATCAGCACCCCGCCCACCACCTGGGGCAAGGTGATGGCTTCGTCGAGCACGGTCGCGCCGAGCAGGCTGCTGAACAACGGCACGCTGTAATACATGACTCCGGCCCGGGCCGCGCCGATACGGGTAATGGCCGCATTCCACATCAGGTAGCCGCTGAGTGACGGAGCCAGAGCAATAAAGACGAGCATGCCCAACATCTGCGCCGAGGGCAGGGCATAAGCCGTGCTGGCGATTTCATAAATAAATAACGGCAACAGGCCGAGCGCCCCATAACCGAGCAGGGCGGCCAGGTAGAGGCGCTGCCCCAGGCCTTCGGGGCGGCGACGGACCATCACGCTGTAAGCGGCGAACATGATCGCGGCCAACACCATCCATAAATCACCGCTGCTGAACGTCAGGCTGAGCAGGCGGCCTATGTCGCCGCGCATGATTAAAAACACCACCCCGGATACAGCTATGAGCAAGCCGATGACCTGGCGGAACCCCACGGTTTCACCGAGACAAAACCGGGAAAACAAGGCCATAAAGATGGGCGCCGAAGCGGAAATAAGGGCCAAATTGGCGGTTTCCGTGGTTTTACCCGCATGGAACAGCACCAGGCTGTAGCAGCTGAAGCCGATAAATCCGGCCAGAAACATATATGGGAAATGTTTTTTCAGAATCGCGCGCTTGGCGCTCATGCCCCGCCAGACAAAGGGCAAAATGGCCAAAAAGGCCAAAAACCAGCGCCAGAAAGCCAACTCCACCGGCGACAGGCTCCCGGCCACACCGCGCGCAAACAGAAAAATGGTGCTCCAGAGCACGGTGGCGCCAAGGGCCAGAGCGTAGCCCTGAAAAGCAGGAGAGGTGAACAGGTTCATGGGACGATATATTCCGTACTATTAAAAGTGAAGTAGCGTAGCCAACTTAATCCGTGCAGAACTGATGTTTTTGTAAAACCAGACAGACTCGTTTCCAGTCGGTTGATCTCTTTCGCTTAAAAACGGCCAACGTATCTGCTCGGTCAACCAGGGCGCAAAGTTTCAAGATATCATGGTATTGCGGTCTGTCCCAAAAATCGTGAACCAGAAAAACCACCTCTCTATTTTCGCAGCGAAGAAGGCTCTGACACAGACAGGCGACCCTGAACCGGCCATCAATGAGAATCAGGTCGAAATCGGTGTGAGGCATCAACTCCCAAACCTGCTCATGATAATTCAGCCAGTCCCAACGGGGGTATTTATCTTTGGGTGCGCCCCACTCCTCAGTGGCCCCGATATTGGCATGAATGGGAGTCCATTTTTTACCCAGGTAATACCGAACCAGCACTTCATTGGTGCCCAAAGATTCCAGAAACTGCCGGTCAGACTCCACACTGACCAGCGAGCCCGTGTTGTTGGCAAAGAAAAAGGAGCTACTGTTGCCGCTGCCGAATTCCAGAACCTTGCCCCCGAAGGGTAAATATTTTTTCAGCAGCTCTATTTCGCCCGGCGACATATGTGGTTGTATCATACAGATCCTGGCGGTGCTGCCTAGCGCGAGCCGGAGGGGAACAGAATCACGCCCACGGTGCGCAGAAAAATCTTGAAGTCGAAAAACAGGGACATGCGCTTGATATAATAAAGGTCATATTCCAGTTTCAGGCGCGAATCTTCCACCGACGCCCCGTAAGGCGCGGACACCTGAGCCCAGCCGGTGATGCCGGGCTTTACCGTGTGCCGGATGTAATAATAGGGAATTTTAGCCGACAGCTGGGCCACAAATTCCGGGCGCTCCGGCCTGGGTCCCACAAAGCTCATGTCGCCCTTGAGCACATTGATGAGCTGGGGCAGTTCGTCAATGCGCACTTTGCGGATAAACGCGCCCACTTTGGTGACTCTGGGGTCGTTTTTCATTGCCCACTGCGCCCCGTTGGCCTCGGCGTCCAGGCGCATGGAGCGGAATTTGAACAAAGTGAATTCTTTGTTTTTCAGGCCCACCCTGCGCTGCCGGTAAATCACCGGTCCCGGAGAATCCGCACGCACAGCAATGGCCGCAGCCAGCATCACCGGCCAGAGCGTAAGCAAAAGCGTTGCTGAGGCCGCAATATCCGTGGCTCTTTTCAGGCGGCGGGTCAGGGTGCCAACGTTCAAATTAAAACCATCTTCCAGAAGCAACCATTCATCGTTGATATGCTCCACCGGCGTGCGCAGGGTCAGTTGTTCCACCAATGCGCCGATGGTTTCCACCTGCATGTTTTGCTCAAGACGGGCTTTAAGCAGCACATGGGCCATGTTGCCGTCCAGCTCAGCCGTGTGCAGCAGCAGGATCATTGACGCGCCATGCTCCCTGGCCGCGCTCACGGCATCGCTATAACCGCCCAGGCAGGGTTCCTCCGGATCGGCTCCGGCACAAGTCTCACCCACATAGCCGACTATCTCCGCCTCGGGCATGTGCTCGCCGAGCAACGCCGCCACCCGGCGTCCGGGGTCGGAGCCGTAGAGCAGCACTTTGCGTTTAGCCGCAAACCGAC
>CAZNBK010000308.1:0-2670 GCA_964571105.1 uncultured Desulfovibrionaceae bacterium | reverse complement strand
TGGCCGCTGTGGTCAGCACCGGCTATGCCAACACCTGGGGCTTCCCCATGCCGCAGGTGCGGGAAGCTCTGGAAAACCTGGCTATCCCCCTGTATGATACCGGCACGCAAGGTCAGATTATTTTCCGTTGGGATGCCGCCGGGCAGTTGCTGCCGCCGGAAAAAACGCGCCCGGATGCTGACTGAACAACGTTTTTGGGTTACACTGACTGCTGCTCTTTACGCGGGAGGAAGCAAGCATGCGACAAATTACCCTGGGCAGAACCGGGCTGCTGGTCAGCCGCAACGGGTTCGGCTCTCTGCCCATTCAACGCACGGATAAGCCCGAAGTGGTGCGCATCCTGCGCAAGGCCCTGGACTCGGGCATCAATTTTTATGACACCGCCAGGGTGTACACGGACAGTGAGGAAAAGATCGGCGCAGCCTTTGGCGACCGGCGCGATAAAGCCATTATTGCCACCAAAACCACCGGGCAAACTGCCGAGGCCATTTTTAAGGACCTGGAAACCAGCCTTAAAAATCTGCAAACCGACTACATTGACGTTTACCAACTGCATTGGGCCAAACAGGTCTATGCCCCCGGCGACGGCAGCGGCGTTTACGAAGCCATGCTCAAAGCCAAAGAGCAGGGCAAAATCCGGTTTATCGGCCTGACCGCGCACGGCGCTGATATCGCCTTGAGCGCCGCTGAATCCGGTCTTTACGATACGGTCCAGTACCCTCTTAACTACCTCTCCTCAAAAGGCGAATTGGCCCTGATCGATGTCTGCCGCGATAAAAGTATCGGCCTGTTGGCCATGAAAGCCTTGTCCGGCGGACTGCTGACCAACCATGTGGATGCCTGTTTCGCTTTTCTGCACCAGTTCGGAAATGTGGTTCCCATCTGGGGCATCCAGCTTATGGAGCATTTGGAAGAATTCCTGAGCCTGGAGGAAAATCCGCCCGCCCTCAACGCGGCCATGCAGGCCGTCATTGCTCAGGACCGCAAGGAACTGGACAAGGCTTTTTGCCGGGGCTGCGGCTACTGCCTGCCCTGCCCGGTAAATATTCCCATCAACGATGCCGCGCGCATCTCACTGACGCTTCACCGTATGCCCTGGCAAGGCTTCACCACCCCGGCCTGGCAAGAGAAAATGGCCCTGTGCGCCGATTGTATCGATTGCGGCCAATGCGCCAAACGCTGCCCCTACGAGTTGGACACCCCTCGCCTCATCCGTGAAAACTGGGCCTATTACCGAAACTTCCTGAAGGAAAAAGGGCTGGCATAAAGACCTGGGAGAGGGAACCATAAGGACCTAAGGCCCTTAAGGTTCCCTCTCCCAGCCCCTCACCCTCCTTAACCCCGGAATGCTCTGGCCTTCCCTAAGGAATGAATCCCTTGGGATTTCCTCCCTCTGTTGACTTATACGGCAAAGTGGCGTAACTGGCAGGCGTTTCCGGCGGGTAAAATTTAAATTTATAAACCAACGACAACACTTATGTTTGACGCCTTATCAGATAAAATAACCGGCATATTCCGCGCCATGGGCGGTAATATCCGGCTGACGGAAAGCAATATCCAGGAGGGGCTGCGCGAAATTCGCCTGGCCCTGCTCGAAGCCGACGTCAGCTTGCCGGTGGTGAAAAGCTTCATTGACCGGGTCAAGGACCGGGCCCTGGGCCAGGAAGTGCTCCCGGACGTCACGCCCGGGCAATTCCTGGTCAAGGTGGTCAATGAGGAGCTGATCGAACTGTTGGGCGGCGAAACCCAGGGGCTGAATTTAAGCGGCCCCGCACCGCAGGTAATCATGCTCGTCGGCCTGCAGGGCTCGGGCAAGACCACCAGCGCGGCCAAACTGGCCAATTTGCTGCGTGAACGCAAGATGCGCCCCTATCTGGTCCCGGCTGACGTTTACCGCCCGGCGGCCATTGACCAACTGACCACCCTGGCCGGACAACTGGACCTGCCGGTGTACCCCAGCCGGGTAAGCGACAATCCCGTAGACATTGCCCGCAACGCGGTTGCAGCGGCCAGCCTGGCCCAAAGCACCGTGGTGCTGCTGGACACGGCCGGGCGTCTGCACGTGGACGAGCCGCTCATGGATGAGCTCAAGGCCATCAAGGCCGCGGTCAACCCGGCGGAAATTTTATTCGTGGCCGATGCCATGACCGGCCAGGACGCGGTAACCGCAGCCAAGGCCTTTAACGAGACCCTGAATATCAGCGGCGTAATCCTGACCAAAATGGACGGCGATGCGCGCGGCGGCGCGGCTTTGTCCATTAAAAGCGTCTCCGGCGCGCCGGTTAAATTCGTGGGCATGGGTGAAAAAATCGACGACCTCGAGGTCTTTCACCCGGACCGCATTGCCGGGCGCATCCTGGGCATGGGCGACGTGCTCACCCTGGTGGAAAAAGCCGAAGCGGTCATGGCCGAAGACGAAGCCGAGGAAATGGCCCGCAAAATGCGCCGGGCCGAATTTGATCTGGAAGATTTTCGCGGCCAGATGCGCAAGCTCCGCTCCATGGGTTCTCTGGAGAGCCTGCTCAAGCTGATACCGGGCATGGGCGCAGTCAGAAACAAGCTCGGCAACATGTCCGTGCCGGAAAAAGAAATGGCCCGTACCGAAGCCATTATTAACTCCATGACCAAAAAAGAGCGGCAAAATCCCGATGTGCTCAACGCCAGCCGCAG
>CAZNBK010000307.1:0-2683 GCA_964571105.1 uncultured Desulfovibrionaceae bacterium | reverse complement strand
CGATTTTCTGCATCAGCATGTTGGCATTGTCCACATCCTGGGCAATGAGCTCATCCGTGCGCGTTTCCAGATCGCGCATGTACTTTTGCTGCTGTCTGATGGCGTTGGCCAGGCTCTGGCTGGAAGACAACAAGGCCTCGCGCGTGGGAATATCGCCCGTGCGCGGCGACAAATCGCCCCAGGAGTTCAGGAAGCTGCTGAGCAGAGCGGAAACGCCCTGGCTGTTGGCTTCGTTGAACAGACCTTCGACATGCAGAAGCTGGTTGTACTGCGCTTCCCAACGTGTGGCCTTGGAATTTTTTTCCACATAAGAGCGCTCGATGAAACTGTCAAAATGGCGGATAATTTCAGCCGCCCGGGTCCCAAGCCCGATCTGGCCGGGCCGGTAGTCGAGATAGCCGTTGGTATCAAAGCGGACAGTCTGCCGGGAATAACCGGCGGTGTTCACGTTGGCAATGTTGTTGCCGGTAACGTGGATGGCGGCCTGTTCGGCGAACAGCGCCCCCTGTCCGAGATTTAATAAGGAGTTGATGCCGGGCATTACAACCTCCCGGAGATAAGGGCTGCCCCGGGCTTGTTGGTCTGCATGCCGCCATTGGCGCCATAGACGTCAGCCTGCTTGGGAACGGCCGCCGTATACAGAAAATCAAGCAGTTCCTGACCTTGATCCAGGAGTCCGAAAGCCAGGGTGGAATTCATACCGGCCTGACGGGAGCAGACCTGCTCGCGCTCAAGCAGTTCGTCCACCAGGGCCTTGATTTCCTCTTTATCTTCCGGGGGCAACATCTCAGCATATTCGCTGATTTTTACACCGTTCATGGTGTTGCGGATTTCAATCCGTTCTGCCAAAAGCTGGCGCATCAGCTCGTGCACGGAGAATTCGATGGAAGAAACTTCCTCGATATTGCGTTCCAAAAGCAGGGCAAATTCTTCCTCAAGCAAGCTGTGCAGAAGTTCAAGACCTTTGGCCTGCCGATTCAGATTTTCACGGATTTTCGAATACATATGCGCACTCCCGGGCATGTCAAAAAATTTTTCTCAACCAGGGAAATGCAAGCTTTGTACCAGAATGAAAGGGGAAGTTTTTGCAGAGCGCCGTAACTGCGGAAATCGGCGTATTTAAAAACAGTTATTCGACCAGGTGCGCTAAAAAACCAGTAAAATCAATCCAGAGGAGGCTTCTTGCCGTACAGCCACCAGCAAGGCGGCTTGAGGCCTGAAGCTGCAAGAACAGGAAATACTTCCGCCGCGCTTCCCTGCCCAACCAGGCGACCGGACTCAAGCACCAAAAACAAATCCGGCAAATCACCCAGCACGTCCAGATCATGCAAAACCAGTACCTGGCTCAAACCCGCTGCTTTATTGTCCTTGATGATCCGGCGCAATTCCAAAATACCGGAATAGTCCAGACCCGATTCCGGTTCATCCATGAGCAGCAACCGGGGCCTGGCGGTCAGGGCCGAGGCCAGGCAAAGTTTGCGTTTTTCCCCGTGCGAAAGCTGCTGCACCGGTCTGTCCAGCAGGCTGGCGATGCCGAAGCGCCCGGCCAATTCCAAAGCCCGGCTCCGGGCCTCTTCAACCCCGGGAGCAAGGCCCAAACAAAGATCCTCAAGCACCGTGGAGCCCAAAATATATGCATCCGGTTCCTGCGGCAGATAAGCCAGGTCCGGGCGCAGCCTGTCTACCTCTTCCGGCAGGCGGTAACCAAGCACAGAAACCTGCCCTTCCGGTTTTAATAACCCGGCCAAAACATGCAGGAGCGTGGACTTGCCGCTGCCGTTTCCGCCCAGAATGCAGACCAGGCTGCCCGGGTTTGCCCGAAAGCTTATTCCGCACAAAGACCGGCTGCCGCCGTCATAGCTATGGCAAAGATTTTGTGCAGCGATCACGGCAGCGGTTTCTCCAGAGTTTGGGTAAAAATATGCATGGCCTGCCCGTGCGCCTCATCCAAGCGGGGCATGAGCCAGGCCAGGCAACGCAGCACAAACGGGTCTGCGCGCGGGTCGTCGCCCGTTTGCCAGCAGGCCTGAAAATACATGGGCAGCAGGCGCAGATAAAGCCCCTCCCGTTCCTCTCCGGACAGCGGCAGGCTTTCCACGGTATCGGCGGCAACGGGCGGCAGCTCCGCAGTGATGTCTTTGCCCGTGCGCAAGGCAATGAGGTAAACCCCCTGGGCAATGAGCGTGCCCAAAATCTGGGCACGCTTGTGCCGCAAGGTCACGCTGCCTTCGTGCACGCGGTAATAGAGCAGATTATCCGGCAAATTATCCAGCCCGGCCCGGCAAGACAGGCGCAGCCATAAATCATAGTCTTCGCAATGCTCATAATAGGCCCGGTAGCCGCCCAAGTCGCGCAAAAGCCCGGTGCGGGCCATGGCGCAAGGGTGGCAAAGAAGCGAGCCGTAAAGAAGGCGCTCTTGCAGTTGCTTGCCGCGCGGGTAACACTGCTGCCCGACAACCTGCCCTGCCTGGTCTATGAGGGTCAGATCCCCTCCGACCACGCCCAACTCCGGGCGTGCTTTCAGAGCCGCGACCTGGGCTTCAAAACGGTGCGGGGCGCAAATGTCATCGCCGTCCATCCGGGCGAGGTATTTCCCCTTGGCCTTGCCCAGGCCCCGGTTAAGGCTGTTGACAAGCCCTCTGTTTTCCTGGGTGACCAACTTGATGCGCGCGTCCTGACCTGC
>CAZNBK010000306.1:0-2685 GCA_964571105.1 uncultured Desulfovibrionaceae bacterium | reverse complement strand
CGGAAGTCTGCGACCCGTACATTGTGCGGCATGCCCGCCGGGCCCTGGACGAAGGACGGATTGTGCTCTGCGCCGGAGGTACCGGGAATCCTTATTTTACGACAGATACAGCCGCAGCCTTGCGCGGGGTGGAGCTTGAGTGCGAAGCCCTGATCAAGGCCACCAAGGTTGACGGGGTATATGACAAAGATCCGGTCAAGCATTCCGACGCCAGGATGTTTGAGCGGTTGTCCTACACCGAGGTCTTGCAGAAAAATTTGCGGGTCATGGACGCCACTGCGGTGTCGCTGGCCCGGGATAACCATATTCCCATTGTTGTTTGTAATTTGTTCAAGGGTGCGGTCAAGCAAATTTTGCAAGGCTGCCCGCAAGGCACAATAGTGGAAGGAGACTGAAAATCCATGGAAGAAATCAAAAGTAAAGCCAAAGAACGTATGGACAAGACCCTGGAGTCTCTGGTCCGTGATTTTACCAAGCTGCGCACCGGGCGGGCTTCGGCTTCCCTGGTGGAAGATATCAAGGTGGATTATTACGGCAATTTGACGCCGCTCAATCAGGTGGCTTCCGTGGCGGTGCCCGATAGCCGGACCATTACCATACAGCCCTGGGACAAGAGCGGCTTTGCCGCCATTGATAAAGCCATCCAGAAGTCCGACCTGGGAATTAACCCGGTCAATGACGGTAAAATTATCCGGATTGTCATTCCGCCCCTGACGGAAGAACGGCGTAAAGAGCTGGTCAAGCTGGCCAAGAAGTATGGCGAAGACGCCAAAGTGGCCCTGCGCAACATCCGGCGCGAAGCCAACGATGCATTGAAAAAGGCCGAAAAAGACAAGACCATAACCGAAGACGATCATCGCAAGGCTTCCGACGATATCCAGAAGCTCACAGATGCTTATGTGGGCAAGGTTGATGAAAAGTGCGCGGCCAAAGACAAGGAAATCATGGAGATTTAGGGTCTTTGAGCTTTAGAGGTCGCGTCTGGTCTTTGAGCTTTGTAACGTTTTAGAGTTAAAATGCTTTAGTGCCCGATTTTAAGGCTTCTGAGCTTTTCCAGGCGGGGGTCAAGCTGCTCTTGGCGGCAACTGCACGCGCCGTTGTTCAGGTTTTGTCCGCAGTTGCGGCACAGCCCTCGGCAGTCGGGCTTGCAGAATATTTTTTCGGGCAACGCCAGCAAAAATTCTTCCCAGGCAAGGGCGGCCAGGTTTATTTCCATTCCCCGTCCTTCGGGGGAGATGCGCACGACTTCTTCGTCCACATCAGAGTCCAGAACCAGGACATCATGCTCGCCCGCTTTGTGCTTGGCCCGGTCGTGGTCGGTTTCCGTGCGCTTGCGCCCCTTGCTGTGCGCTTTGCCCGGAGCGATTTCGTGCAACCGGGCCGTGGGTTCTGCGGGGAAAGGCTCAAACTCCTCAAACTGGTAATCGATTTCAATTTGGGCGTCTTCGGCGCAACGGCAGCAGGGGATGGTCACCGTGCCGCTGAGCTTGCCCCGGATGAGGCAGCCGTCGTCGCCGGGCAAAACCCATAGCTCTGCGTGCAGGGGCGTTTTCAGAATATAGGGGAGATTGAACTCCTGAAAAAAAGATTCCCACAAGGAGGAATCAGCCAATTCATAGGTCGCGCCGACAGCGGGGATGTCCTTGAGTGGGAACCAATTGTTATGCACAGGAACTCCTGAATAATATCGGTGTGCCGCGAAAAAATCGCGGCTGGTTAGATTATTTAACGATCGCTTGCGTGCTCGGGTAACGGACGCGCTTCATTTCGCGCCGCTGGCGGCTCCCTGTAGAGCGAAGCAAAGCGTATCACTCCCCAATGAGGGTACAAGGCTAAGCCCTGCCAGAGCTAAACGGCTCTTAGCCATTGGGAGAAAAAGTTTTTAGCTGGTGCAGCCTGTTTTTGTCAAGAAAGTGATTGCCTTTTTTCGCTCAAGGCGATACAAGTTGCCGCTTGGGATAAGTGCGCCTTTGAATTGTGCGGCGCGGCATGTTCCCAATACGATAACAGTATTATTGCTACGGAGGCTTCCGTTATGGCTATGGAATGTATGTTTTGCGGCAAGAGTCCGCGGGTCGGCAACAAAGTCAGCCACTCCAATATCAAGACCAAGCGCCGCTTTGAGCCCAATTTGCAGAATTCCCGGCATCAGCTTGATTCCGGCGAAGTCGTCACCGTGCGTGTTTGCACCCGCTGCCTGCGCAGCGGTTATGTGCGCAAGCCTGTGGCCAGCGAGCCCGTGGCCGCTGCCCAATAGGTTTGGGGCGGGTAAATCGGGAATTTCTACAGTGAATATTTCCTCCGAACCGGCGCTGCTGCAGCGCTGATGGAGGAAGGAGAGAGACATGGCAGTTCAACAAAATAAAAAATCCGCTTCCCGTAAGGGCATGCGCCGCTCTCACCATAAAGTGGCTGTGCCCACGGTGATTTATTGTTCCTGCGGCGAGGCTGTATTGCCCCACCGCGCCTGTGACAAGTGCGGCACCTACAAGGGCCGCGCGATTCTTAACGTTGCAGAGTAAAGGCATTAAACGTTGAGTCGAGAAATCGTCATTGCCGTGGACGCCATGGGCGGTGACTTCGGGCCGGAAGTAGTTGTGCCCGGGGCTGTTGATGCGGCCAGAGACGCAGGCATTGCCGTGGCTCTGGTCGGCGACGAAGCCCGCCTTTACGCTGAGCTGGAAA
>CAZNBK010000305.1:0-2686 GCA_964571105.1 uncultured Desulfovibrionaceae bacterium | reverse complement strand
TGCGGCTGATTGCCGCTGATGCGGCCACCGATGACGATTTGGCGGTCATCGCGGCTACGGCCCAGGCGGTCCTGAACATGCTGGGCAACCCGGAGGTTGTGGTTCATTGCGAGCTGGCCCCGGGCTTTATTGTCTCCAGTCTGGCCACCGGCCCCTGCGCAGGGCTGTTCTTTTTAACCAAGTCCGGCAGCTTCGGCGGGCCTGATGTGCTGGCCGAGGTCTTTAGCCGCTTGCGCCAAGCGCCGTAGCCTTTCGGGCTAGCTGCCCCGGCGGCAAAAATGTGCCCGCTCCCGGCGCGCGGCCTTGCCGGGCATCAATAAAGCGGTTTGCCTGGAGTTTAATTTTTCATGGAACTGAATTTGTTAATCTGGATACACCTTCCCCGGTCCTAACGGCCCCGGAATAACCCTCCACCCCCCAAGCGAGGTTATAATTATGACTAATTCAAACTATTACCGCCCCATCCTGGGCATCACCATGGGCGACCCCGGCGGCATCGGCCCGGAAATCGCCTGCAAGGCCCTCAATGAACCCGATGTTTATAAAATCTGCCGTCCCCTGGTTGTCGGCGATGCGGCAATCATGGCCAACGCCCTGAAATTCAGCAATTTGCCCGGCCTGAAAATCAACGCCGTGCAGGACCCCAAAGACGGCAAGTACGAGTTCGGCACCATCGATGTCTACGACCTCAAAAATATGCCCCTGGCCGAACTCCAGCACAAAACCGTAACCCCGGCCCAGGGCAGGGCATCCTATGAATACGTGGCCAAGGCCATTGAACTGGCCATGAACAAGCGCATAGACGGCACGGTCACCGGCCCCATCAACAAGGCAGCCATCAACTCCGCCGGATTCCATTACGCCGGGCACACAGAAATCTACGCCGATCACACCAAAACCAAAGACTATACCATGATGCTGGCTGACGAAAACTTCCGGGTGGCCCACGTCACCACCCACGTGTCCCTGCGCGAGGCCACCGACCGGGTTAAAAAAGCCCGCGTGCTCCGAGTTATCGAACTCAGCCATGACGGCCTCAAGCGCATGGGCATTGCCGAGCCGCGCATTGCCGTGGCCGGGCTCAACCCCCACTGCGGCGAAGACGGCCTGTTCGGCTGCGAAGACGACAATGAAATCAAACCCGCCGTGGCCGAAGCCCGCGCCAAGGGCATCAATGTGGAAGGCCCCATTCCCGCCGATACCGTGTTTTCCAAGATGAAAGGCGGCATGTACGACGTGGTGGTGGTCCAGTACCACGACCAGGGCCATATCCCCATGAAGCTGCAAGGCTTCCGCTATGACGAAAAAACCAAAACCTGGGGAGCCATGACCGGAGTGAACATCACCCTGGGACTGCCCATTATCCGCACCTCCGTAGACCACGGCACTGCCTTCGGCAAGGCCGGCGAAGGCCGCGCCAACCCACAGTCGCTGCTCGACTCCATCTACCTGGCCGCCAAACTGGCCGAGCATCAATAATAAGCGGGAGGGGAAACCAAAAGGGAATGATTCCCTTTAGGTTTCCCCTCCCGAACCCTCCCCTTCCTTAACCCCAATTGTTTTCTTGTTTTTTCTCTGGTTTTTCTTATTGTCCTTGCATGCGCACTTTTATTTTTATCCCCCCTTTGCGGCATTTGAGCGGCGGCCTGGCCGTGCTTTATCAGTTGGCTGAACAGGTTCAGGCGCTGGGCCATCCGGTCTGGGTAACGCCCCGCGAGGCAGGCGCTCCGGGCCTGGACACTTGCTCTGTGCCGATCTGCCCCTGGGCTGAGCTGCGCCTGCAACCCGATGATCTGTGGATTGTGCCCGAAGGGTGGAGCAACGCCCTGGCTCCCGGCCTGAGCGCGTCCTGCCGCTGTGTAGTTTACGTTCAGAATTGGGCATACGTGTTTTCCTCACTCCCCGAAGGCGTAAATTGGCGTGATTTGCCGGTTTCCTTCCTGGCGGTGTCCCAGCCGGTGGCCTGGTTTCTGAAAACCGCGCTTGGCAAGGAAGCGCCGGTTATCCGCCCGGCTTTGAACCTGGATTTATTTTCTCCGAGCCAAACGCCGACCACCGACAAGGGCCTGCGCATTGCCTGGATGCCGCGAAAAAACAAGGCCTGCGCCCTGCAAATCAAGGCCATTGTGGAAGCCCGCCAAAAAATGGGCGCGCCGATCACCTGGCTTGAAATTGACGGGAAAAACCCGGCTCAGGTTGCGGATACTTTGCGCAACTCGCACCTGTTTTTAGCCACCGGATTCCCCGAAGGTCTGGGCCTGCCGCCGTTGGAGGCCATGGCCTGCGGTTGCCTGGTGGCCGGTTTCGCCGGGCTTGGCGGTTGGGATTATATGCGCCAGGCACTACCCGGCGGCTACCTCCCCCGGCTCGACCTGCCGCCGCTGCCTTTTGATCCGGAAAACAACGGCAATGCCTTTGTAGCTGCCGACAGTGACAATTTGAGCGCCGCGCTGGCCCTGGAAAGCGCCGCGAGCATAATTCTCAATGCGCCGGAAAACTGGACGTCTTTACGCCGCAGATGCCGCGAGACCGCCTCCCTCTATTCCAGCGCCGATCAAGCCCGGTCCGTGGCCACACTGTTATAGAGCATTTTCGCATTGAGATTGTCGCCACGGCGGGAGTAAATCCCGCCTGACGCGCTGCGGACCTCATCCGTACCCCTCGTTTGTTAGCACACTTGGGTAAC
>CAZNBK010000304.1:0-2781 GCA_964571105.1 uncultured Desulfovibrionaceae bacterium | reverse complement strand
CCGGGGCGTGCCCTGTTTACCTAAAAACCTTATACCTATCTATAACAATAATTTTATAATGAAAGCCGATCTTCGTCAATTCAGCAAAAGGCGAGGGCAGATCGGACGGATGTGCGCCCAATGCTTGCCGCTATGGCTGATTTGTTCCGGAAAGTCAAACTTCTCACGCCAGAAATTCGCCGGTCACCGAATCGGGGTCAGCGATAATTTCTTCCGGCGTGCCTGCGGAAACAATGGTTCCGCCGCTTTCACCGCCGCCCGGTCCCAGGTCGATCACATGGTCGGAAGCCATGATCACGTTGGTATTGTGCTCAATGACCACCACGCTGGCCCCCAGGTTGACCAACTGGTGCAAAACGCTGATGAGTTTGCCGACTTCATGCATGTGCAGTCCGGTGGTCGGCTCGTCCAGAATGTAGATGGTGCCCGGCAGGCTGCGCTTGCCCAGCTCGCGCGAGATTTTAATCCGCTGCGCTTCACCGCCCGACAAGGTAGTGGCCGGTTGGCCCAGCCGCAAATAGCCAAGACCGACATCTTCCAGAACTGTCAGCCTGCGGGCCAGCGACGGATAGTTTTCAAAAACGTCTTTGGCTTCGCTGACCGTAAGATCCAGCACATCGGCAATATTCAGCCCCTTATAGCGGACTTCCAGGGTTTCCAGATTAAAGCGTTTACCCTTGCAAACATCACAGGTGACATAAACATCGGGCAGGAAATGCATTTCTATGCGCAATTGGCCGTCGCCCTTGCAGGCTTCGCAGCGCCCGCCCGGCACGTTGAAACTGAAGCGACCGGGCTTGTAGCCGCGTTTGCGGGCATCCGGGGTCATGGCGAAAATATTGCGGATTTCGTCCTGAATTTTGGTGTACGTGGCCGGGTTGGAACGCGGCGTGCGGCCAATGGGCGTCTGGTCGATAATCACCACTTTTTCCAGATGTTCGCCGCCGACAATATCGTCTATCACCCCGGGGTTTTCCACCTTGAGCCCCAGCGACAAGGCCAAATGTTTGTACAGCGTATCCACCACCAGGGAGCTCTTGCCCGAACCAGATGGTCCGGTAACGCAGGTGAGCACGCCAAGGGGAATGGGGCAGTCAATATTTTTAAGGTTGTTGGTGGTTACGCCTTTAAGCAGCAGTTTGCCCTTGGCTTTGCGGCGTTTTTTGGGGCGTTCGATAACCAGCTCGCCGCGCAGATAACGTGCGGTCAGGGTCTGCGCCTTGCCGAGCAGGTCCTTGACGGTTCCGGTATACACGGCATGACCGCCCTGCACCCCGGAGCCAGGTCCCATTTCCACAATAAAATCGGCTTCCTGGATGGTGGCTTCATCGTGCTCGACCACCAGAACGGTGTTGCCGCGCCGTTGCAGGCTGCGCAGGGTGTCCAGCAGGCGCTCATTGTCTCTGGGGTGCAAGCCTATGGAAGGCTCGTCCAGCACATAGGTCACGCCCACCAGTCCGGAGCCCAGCTGTGAAGCCAAACGGATGCGCTGGGCCTCGCCGCCGGACAGGGTGGACATATTGCGGGACAGGGTCAGGTATTCCAGCCCCACGTTTTTCATGAACTCCAGGCGGTGCCTCAGTTCCTTGAGCAGAGGTTCGGCAATGATGCTTTGCTGCTGCGGGAAATTACGCTTGTCCAGCCAGTCCAGGGCCCGTTCCACGGGCAGGTCGCAAAAGTTCTGGATATTAAGGTCATCGACGCGCACGGCCAGGGCTTCCGGGCGCAGGCGCGCGCCGTTACAGGTTTTGCAGGCCATGCTCTGGCGGTAGCGGGAAAGATATTCACGCCAGGCTTCGCCATATTGCATGCCCTGCTCGAGCATGGTGATGACGCCCGGCCAGGGATCAGCCAGCAGCTTGGTTTTGGCGGCGGGTTTGTCCGGCGTTTTTTTCGCGGCCTTGGCGGTATCGACAAATTCCACATCGCTCCAGTTATTGTTGTCGTCAACCAGGTCGTCCACCCAGGGCACCTGGGTGTCCACAGGCACGGAGCCGCCCATCCAGTTGCGGCGCAGTCCGCTGTCGCCCATGCTCTGGATGGCTTTGCCTTCCGGGGTTTCTCCGAAAAACAAGGCTTTCCAGCCTTCTTTGCTGATATCCCGCAAGGGGGTGTCCAGGGTAAATTTCCAGCGTTTGCCCAGGGCTTGCAGCTGCGAGCGGTAGCGCTCCAGCACCCTGGGATTTTTCCAGGGCAGCAGGCCGCCGCTGTTGATGCTCAAACCCTTGTTGGGCGCGATCAGGGCCGGTTCAAAGTAATCGATATTGCCGAGCCCCAGGCAGCGGGGGCAGGCCCCTTGCGGGGCGTTGAAAGAAAACAACTGGGGCGACAGCGCCGGGAGGCTCGTGCGGCAATCGGGGCAAACCGCCAGGGTGGAGTGGGTGACTTCCTCCCAGCTGGTCGCCACCGGGCTTTGCGATGCGGAATCGTTATCTTCCGGGGCTTGAAAAGCCACCACCAGCCGTCCTTGGCCATAGCGCAGGGCCAGCTCCACGGAGTCGGCCAGGCGGGAGCGCAGGCCGGATTTGATAACCACCCGATCAATTACCAGGTCGAGGCTGTGTTTTTTCTTTTTATCCAGTGCGAACACGGCGTCAATTTCCATGACCTCGCCGTCGACGCGGACGCGCACAAAACCTTCGGCTTTTAGTTTTTTCAGCTTATCCAGGTGCGTGCCTTTCTGGTATTCGGCCAAGGGCGCCAAAATTAGGCAGCGCACGCCTTGCCCGAGCGCCAGGATATCGGCGATAATCTCGTCAGAGGCCCGGGCGGCAATGGGTT
>CAZNBK010000303.1:405-2793 GCA_964571105.1 uncultured Desulfovibrionaceae bacterium | reverse complement strand
CTGGGCAAGCTGCCGATCATGGAAAAGGCTCTGGCCTACATCGCAGGCTATGGCGGCAAGGTCTATATCATTGTTCAGGATATTACCCAGCTCAATGCTGTGTACGGCAAGGAAAACGCGCTCATGGCCAACTGCCATGTGCGGATTGCATACGCGCCGAACACCATTGAGACGGCCAAAACCCTTTCCGAGATGACGGGGAAAACCACTGTCGTGGAAGAAAAGGTATCACTTTCCGGCTCGCGTACCGGGCACATGAAAAACGCCTCGGTCAACGTGACGGAAACAGCCAGGCCGCTGCTTACGCCGGATGAGTGCATGCGCCTGCCCGGCCCGGAAAAGGATTCACAAGGCAAGGTGATAAAGCCGGGCGATATGCTGATCTTCACTGCCGGGCAATCGCCTATCTACGGTCGGCAGATCCTCTATTTCTTCGATCCCGTCTTTTCGGCTCGCGCCAAAATTCCGGTGCCTGGCCTGAACGTTGTCTACCCCAGCGGTATCAGCGATTCACTTTATCAGCCGCGCCCGGCGTCTTGGTACACGGCCAGGCCTTCTTCCTCCGCTCCCCAAACAACAGACGCCACGTCCGCATCCACACAGGAGAATTCCAGTGAACGCTATTTTCTTGAATAGCCGGGTACGGCGCTGGCTATTTGCCGCCCTGTGGATGCTTCTGGCTGGGGTTTTGGCGCATGGTTCCGGGCTGCGCATCAACCCCACGCCATCCTTGCCCAAGGGGGTTTACCGGCTCGCGTATGGCCAAGAGTCCACGGCCCTGGCTAGTGGCGATCTGGTCAGCTTCTGCCTGCAAGGCGAGTTTGCCGATCTGGCGAAGGAGCGCGGCTATCTCCAGGCTGGCTCATGCGAAAACGGTTTGCGTCCGCTGCTCAAACGTCTGGCAGGTCTGCCGGGCGATTACATAGAGGCCGGTTCCCTAGTCGCCCGCGCTACGGACAGCCAGGGGCGGCCCATGCTTTCTGCTCTCACTTCCGGCGTCATTCCCTCCGGCATGGCGCTAGTACTGGCCGATCATGAAGGCAGTTTCGATAGCCGGTATTTCGGGCTCGTCCCGCTGGAAAGCCTCCAGCGGGTTGAGCCCCTTTTTTTGTTCAACCCCAAAGGAGAATGACCATGAAACACAAAGAATACCTTGCCGCAGCCGCACGGTCGGCGGCGGAACAAATTGCCGCCGATCCGGCGCTGTATGTGCCACTTGATCCGGATGTGGCCGACTACATGGGCGCTTTCAGCGAAGACGCCGTTATACTGGCAGATTTGATTGAAGATGCGCTGCTCACCATCAACGGCCAGGGGGAGGCGATTTATGAAGGACGATAAGAAGCCCGAAACCGCTGAAAAAGCCAAGCGCCGCCCCTTCCATGAAGAGTTCGCGGAAAAGATCATTGACCACTTGAAGGCCGGGACAGCTCCCTGGCAGCAACCCTGGCATCCGGGCAATGCTGTTTCTGCGCCGCACAACCCGGCTTCCGGTACTGTCTACCGGGGCATGAACCGGGTGCATCTGGCACTTTCCGGCTATGAAGATCCCCGCTGGATGACTCTGCGCCAAGCCAATGACAAAGGCCTGCGCATTCTGCCCGGCAGCAAGGCCACGCCAGTGGTCTATTTTCAGTTCAGCAAAGAACAGGATCGCGTCGATGAAAACGGCAAGCCTGTTCTCGGAGAAGACGGCAAACCGCAAAAGCAGACTGTGGAACTGGACAAGCCCCTGATGCGTCTGGCCCACGTTTTCAATGCCGAACAGATTGACGGCATACCGCCGCTGGAACTCACAGGCCAATCCTTTGAGTGGGAGCCCATAGAAAAGGCGGAACATATTCTCTCCGCATCCGGCGCGACCATCAAACACGATCAGAGCAACCGGGCCTTTTACCGGCCCATGACCGATTCCATCCATCTGCCGCCGCGTGAAAACTTTGAAGAGCCCGGCCTTTACTACGGCACGGCTTTACATGAGCTGGGGCATTGGACGGGCCACGGCAGCCGCATGGAGCGGGAGTTTGGCCCTTTTGGCTCGGAGAAATACGCCCGTGAAGAACTCCGGGCGGAAATCGCCTCCTGGATGCTTGGCCAGGACATCGGCATACCGCACGATCCGGGGCAACACGCTGCCTATGTGCAGTCCTGGGTCAAGGTATTGGAGGAAGACCCTTATGAAATCGTCCGGGCCTGCCGGGATGCGGAGCAGATCAAGGAATACGTCCTGGGCATGGAAAAACAAAAAGAGCTGGGCCAAGAGCAGACGGTAAAAACGCCGGAAAAGGGGCTGGAACGAGAGGAAGACATTGCGGCTATGGGCCTGCACACTGCTCCCACCAAAGAAAAAACCTTCCTCGCCGTTCCCTACAAAGAAAAGGAACAGGC
>CAZNBK010000303.1:0-395 GCA_964571105.1 uncultured Desulfovibrionaceae bacterium | reverse complement strand
AAAGAAGCTGGGGGCGAAGTGGGATAAAGAAAACAAGCTCTGGTACGCGCCGGAAGGCACTGACCTGGGCCAATTTTCCGCCTGGCTGCCGGAAAAGGCCAAAATGCCGGAGCCGGTACGCACGATCCCGCCGCAGGAAGAATTTGCTCAAGCTCTGGAAAAGGCCGGGCTGGATCTCGGCGGCAAATCTCCGGTCATGGATGGCCAGATTCACCGCGTCCCACTCATAGACGGCAAGCGCGGCGAGTTGGACGGCGCATATTGTGGGTTTATGGATGAACACCCCGCAGGCTGGGCACAAAATTTCAGTTCCGGTGAAAAGCTTAAATGGGCGGCCAGCGGTCATAAATTGAGCCAGGAAGAACTGGAAGCGCAACGGGCGGAAATCGCGCAAA
>CAZNBK010000302.1:0-2799 GCA_964571105.1 uncultured Desulfovibrionaceae bacterium | reverse complement strand
AGTGAATTTTATAACTACTTGATATTGTTTGTTTTTTACAAGGACGCAATGCCTTGGGAGCAAGGGGTCGCTGGTTCGAATCCAGTCGCTCCGACCAATTTTTATAATATCAATTTCCCCTCCTCAATTCAACAATTCCCGGCCCTGCCCGCCTTTGCGCTGTCGCCTCGCCTCCAGAGCCGATTGACGGACGGCTTCTTCTGCTTATCATATTTGAAAATGCTATATAGCCAGACTGATAGAAGTGTTCGGCCTGGCCTGTCACTTTTTGGCGCTTAGCGAATAGTCGCAACACAATAACAACAAAACCGCGCTCCAGGACGGAACGTTCTCTGCTCATGCGAAATCCGAAAACCCCAACACCCTGCGAGCAAGCGGCATTGGGCTGTGGTGCAGAGCATTTCCCGCTGGCAGCGGCGCAAGCGCAATATGGATCCAATATGCAACCGCAGTATATAAGTGCAGCAAACAACCAGGACATTTTGCAAGCAATGGATTTGTCCCTGGCATATATAGAATTGGCGCTGGACGGGACTATTCTCGGCGCAAACAATAATTACCTGAAAATCACCGGCTACCGGCATGAAGAGCTGGTCGGGAAGAATCTCCGGATGCTTTACCCCGGCGAAGATCTGCTCTCGCCAAGCTATACCTGCTTCTGGGAGCGCTTAAAAAACGGGTTGCCCGCCAATGGCCTGTTTCGCCGCAAGCACAAAAACGGCTCCACAATCTGGATTGAGGCCACCTACCAGACGCTGCTTGATCAGAACGGCAAACCGGACAGAATTATCGCCTTTTGCATTGATGTCACCGAGCGCATCAGGGCCGGAGAAACCGTTTCCTACCTCGCGGACGCCGTAAATCGCGCTTTTATCATTGCTTTTTATGACCCCAAGGGACAGTTCATCAGCGGCAATGAAAACCTGCTGTCCACAATCGGCTGCACGGAGCAGAATTTAACCGACAAAAAACTGGACGCAATTATTCCAATCTCCAGGGCCAGCCAGAAAAACTTTCAGCGGATGTGGTCCTCAATCATAACCGGACATACCACAACCAGCCGCCTGCGCTGGAAAGCAGCCGCTGATTCTCATGTCTGGCTGGACTGTGTTTTTACTCCGGTTTTTGACATCAACGGCAATGTGGAAAAAATCATTCAAATTTCCACGGACATCACCCAGGCGGTTCAGGCGGAACATTACGACAACAGCATGTTTGACATGTTTTCCGCAATTATCAACAAAACCGGGGCGGCCATAGCCATCACCAACAACCTGAACAAAGTGGTTTTCATCAACAAAGCCTTTACCGACATGTTCGGGTATGTCGAGAAAGAAATCGCAGGCAGATTCGCCACTGTGATTTTCGGCCCGGAAGAACAGCAGCTCATGGGCAGAGCCCGCAAATGCCTGGCTTCGGGGCGAACATTTTCCGGGGAAGAAATAGCTTACTGCAAAGACGGCAGACGTCTTTGGGCCTCTACCCAGATCACCCCGGTTTTCGACGCAACCGGCAAGCAGGAGTATACCATTAATGTCTTTACAGACAGCACAGAGCTGAAATTGCTTGAAATACTCCAGAGCAGAACCCTGGCAGGCTTGATCCGGGAGGTGCCCACACAGCAGTTGCTGGAATTGCTGTGCTCAGAAATAGAACGCGTCATTCCGGGCCTGCGTGTAGCCGTCATGCTTACCAACAAGACCGGCGGCCTTGATTTCCAGGCCGCCTCATTTCAGCCGCTCAGGCAATTGGAAAACTTGCCGGAAGCCGACTTTCCCCGGTTTCCCTCATTCCGGGCCGCCGCATCAGGCGAACAGACCACATTGGGCGACATAAAAAACTCAGAGCTGTCCGCCGCGTCAAAAAGTATTTTCGGCAAGCTCAATATCAATGCCTGCCTGGCTACAGCGGTAAAAAACAGTTTGGAAAAAGTGGTCGGGGTGGTTTCTTTTTACTTCAACGAAGAGTTTCCGTTCAACTACTCGCTGAATAAAATAGCCGAGGCCATGACTGTTTTTTGCGCCGTTATCATTGACCGCGACGCCAAAAACACCAAAATGCGGATGCTGACCTATTATGACTCCATCACCGGACTGCCCAACCGCAATTTGCTGGTGTCCGGCGTTGAGCAGCTCAGGCTGAACAATTCCCTCGGGTCGGTAAAGGATTGCCCCTATGCCGTGCTGTATATCAACCTCGACCGTTTTAACCGGATTAACCGCTCCTACACCTATGAACAGGGCAATGAAGTTTTAAGGGTTACCGCCAGACGGCTAATGGCGCTAAAGAAAAAATCTGACCTTGTCGGGCGGATGTTTGCCGATGAATTTGTGTTTTTAACCCCGGACAGTGATGCGCACAGCGCCCTGGCCAAAGCCAAGCACATCCAAAACGCGCTTGCCCAGCCCATCCGCGTGGACGAAACCGAAGTTTCGCTCACGGCCAGCATCGGCATCAGCCTTTACCCGGATAATGGCACTGCGCTTGAGACATTAATCAACGACGCCAATAGCGCCTTGCTGCAAAACAAAAGCAAAGGACCGGGGCAGATAAGTTTTTTCAGCCCAAAGCTGAATTTTCTGGCCCGGTCGTCCCTGTCCCTGGAGGCGCATCTGCGCAAGGCTGTGGAGAGCGAGCATCTGGTCCTGTGCTACCAGCCACAGGTATACCTGCGCAGCGGCAGGCTTTACGGAGTGGAGGCGCTGTGCCGTTGGAGCAATAGTAAATGCGGCAATATTCCGCCCTGTGAATTCATTCCCCTGGCCGAGCAGAACGGTTTCATTGTGCAGTTGGGTGCCT
>CAZNBK010000301.1:0-2960 GCA_964571105.1 uncultured Desulfovibrionaceae bacterium | reverse complement strand
TCATGCCCGGCCCGGCGCAGCAGATCGGCCAGAAACAGGCCATACCAGGATGTGGCGTTGAACCAGCGGACATTGACCACCTGAATGATACGCAAACGTTGCGGGGCATGACTATTGGCAGACAGGTCTGTGTTCATAATTTTTAAACATACACAAAATTATTGAATTTGGACAGCCGCGCCCGGCCAGGAAATTTTTTTTGTGGGCAAGGGTGGTTTCATTAACGCCGTTTATGTTATATAAAACAATGATGGAAACCTTGTCGGAAAATCTCAAGACAAGGTTGCTTGCGGCGGCGGAGAGATTACTTGCTCTATGCCCGAAAAATCGCATATTATGATAACCGGTTGCGGCAGTCCGGCGGTGTTCCGGAATTATTATGGGGCCCGGTAAGCTTAGGGAGTGTACTTTATGATTTGGAGTGTATCTGCTGATTCGGAAAGAAACGGCGGCAACTCCTTGCCATTGTCCACATATACCATAATTCTCATGCTTCTGTGGACTCTGATTATCGGCGCGTCTTTGTGGTTCGGCTTGCGCACCACATATTCGCATGCCGAGGAATACGCCCGCATCCAGGCGCGCACCGCGCTTGAGAAGGACCTGGCTTACCGTAACTGGGTACAGGTTCTGGGGGCCGTATACGCGCCCATTACCGAAAGAACCATGCCCAATCCGTATCTGGATGTGAAGGGCAGGGACATCATCACCCCGGACCTGCGGCTGACCAAAATATCTCCCGCCTATATGGTCCGGTTGGTTCATGAACTTGAGGACACGCAAAATAAATCCGGGGTTCTCAGCCATATAACCAGCAATGACCCGTTGCGCCCCGCCAACATGTCCGACGAATGGGAGCACAGGGCGCTGGAAACCATGGAAAATGACCGTTCGGTCATTGAGGTTGCCGCCTTGGGCGCGCTGAACGGCAAAGATTACATGCGGCTGATCAGGCCGCTTGTTGCCGATGCCACCTGCAATGAATGCCACCCGAACTTAAGCGCCAACAGCCTGGGCGGCGGGATTTCCGTGTCTGTGCCCATGGCTCCCATTGTTGCCTCCACCAATCGCCTGGCTTACATTTATATTTTTTCGCACGGTCTGCTTTGGATTTTAGGCATGCTGCTGTTTGGGTTCGGGGCGAATTCTTTACGTAAACGCATCCAGCAGCGCGACGCTGCCGAAGAGAGCCTGCGTCTGCTCACCAGCGAGCTTGAGGAGCGGGTTAAGGCCGGAGTGGAAGCCGCGTCCAGCCGGGAGCAGGAATTACAGGCATTTTTGGATAACACCGATGCCGGGGTGTATTTGAAAGATACCGATTTGCGCTTTGTAATGGTCAACAAGCGGTTCAGTTCTTTGCTGGACCTTGCGCCCGATCAGATCGTGGGGAAAACCTCCGACGAGTTGTTGTCGCCGGATAAGGCCGCGCTGGTAGACGAGCAGGAGCGGCTGGTCATGTCCACGGCGCAGCCCCTGGAAGTAGATGATCTTGCGCTTCACGACCAGATGTTCAGCGCATATGTTTTCCCGGTAAAAGACGCTGCCGGGCAGATTACCGGCCTTGGCGGCACTCTGGTGAACACCACCCAGCGCAGGCGTTTGGAAGAAGCCATGCGCGAGGCCAAGGATACAGCCGAAAGCGCCAACAAGGCCAAAAGTGATTTTCTTGCCAATGTCAGCCATGAAATCCGCACTCCGCTTAACGGGGTGATGGGCATGGCTGATTTGTTGCTGCGCACGGATTTGAATAAAGAACAGATATCCATGGCCGCAACCATAAAATCAAGCAGCGACAGCCTGCTCAGCGTTCTCAACGATATACTGGACTTCTCCAAAATCGAAAACGGCAAGATGTTTCTCGATCCGTCCCCGTTCAGCCTGCGGGATATGGTTTTCGATGCCGTGGCCAATATCGTGCCGGCTGCTTACCGGAAGAATTTGGAAATTATCGTGCATGTCGCGCCCATGGTTCCGGATCATCTTATCGGCGATTGGACCCGGCTGCGCCAGGTTTTGCTCAATTTAGCCAGCAACGCGGTCAAATTTACCGAAAGCGGCGAAGTGACCATTGCCGTGCGCAGGCTCACTCAAGACAAAGACAAGGTCCGGCTGCGCTTAAGCGTGACAGATACCGGCATCGGTATTGATCAGCACAAGCAGAAAATTATTTTTTCCGCCTTTGAACAGGGCGATGCCTCCACCACGCGCAAATATGCGGGCACAGGGCTTGGGTTGGCCATTTCCACGCACTTGATCGAGCTCATGGGCTCCAAGCTATGCTTGGAATCCAGCCCCGGTTACGGCTCTTCTTTCTGGTTTGACCTGGACCTGCCGTTTATCGAAAATGACGGGCAGCCGAAGCCCATGGGCTCGGTACAGGCCCTTAAGGGGATTAAAGCGCTGGTGGTTGACGACAACCCCACCAACCTGCATATTTTTAAAGAGCAACTGAACACCTGGGGCGTTTTGCCGCAGGTGTGCGACAGCGCAGACGAGGCTTTGCGCCAGCTGCGCCTGTCCGTCAATAAGGGCGAGCCGTTCGATATCGTGCTTACGGACTTGCAAATGCCGGATATGGATGGCCTGGGCCTGCTCGGGGTTATGCATGCCGATCCGGAATTGAAGAATATTCCGGGCATCTTGTTGTCTTCCGGCGATATTCCCGTGTCCGCCCTGGAAAATCCGGTGTACAGCTCCAATCTCACCAAGCCGGTCCGCCCGGAGGATCTGATGCGGGCCATGGCCGCTGCGCTGGGGATCTGGGAGCGCTTTGACATGAACGCCATGAAGGCCAAGATCATGCGCCACGGCAGAGGCGTGTACGAGCAGAGCCTGCGTATTCTGCTGGTGGAAGACATGGAAGTTAACCAGATGGTGGGGGTGGCCATGCTCAGCGAGTTGGGGCATCAGGTCACGGTTGCCGAAAACGGGCAGGATTTCCTGGGCTCGCATGGGCGCGA
>CAZNBK010000300.1:0-2979 GCA_964571105.1 uncultured Desulfovibrionaceae bacterium | reverse complement strand
TTGTCTTTGTGCTGGGATGGGGCAGGGGGCTGAAAAGCTATTTACTTGGGCGGCGCTTGCTTGTGTTCCTGCCCAGGTCATATTCACGGACTACAGTTAATGCTTGATAAAGGCTCTTGACGGCGAAAGTAAATTAGACTTCAACACATTCTGTGCCGTGCCCCTGGGGCATCGCCGCGTGCGGACATGTGCAATATTGCTTTCCTGCACAGTGAACGCTCAAGCCTTTATGGTGGGCGTCAGCACCTTTGCTCTATGCTGCCCGGGCATTTGTCGGTAGACGGTAAGCAAAGGGTAAAGTGCTCTAGTTTGACGCAGTGGGGGCCGGATTTCTCAGATAGCTGACAATATCGGCCCGGTTGCTTTTCACAGCCCGGTCCAGAGCGGTCATGCCGTGGCTGTCTTCAATGGTCTGATTTGCGCCGTTCTCAATCATGATGCGCACGGCCTCGAGGTTGTTGGCGCCCACCGCAGCATGCAGGGGCGTTTCGCCGTCCTCGTCAACGGCATTGACCAGATAGCCGTGATCAATAAGCAACTGGAGCATTTCAGCCTTGGGCTGCATGGCTGCGGCGTGCAGATAGGTGCCGCCCAAAGGCGTGCGGGCGTTGATGTCATAGCCGCCGGGGTTGTTTAGGAAAAACTGGCGGGCTTCGCCAATATCGCCGGATTCAACCAGTACCAGCAAAAGCTTTTCATCCTTGGGCGCATCTTCATCATTAGCCTGGGCAAAGCCGGAGAAAAGCACAACAAAGGCCAGTAGCATGGCCGGAATAATTGATAGATATTTATACATAAGACCTCCAAATCATTTTTCATCAAGACGCTTTTGGCGATTGACCTGTTATAAAAAAACTAATATCGAAATATCGATTTACTCGTCCTTTTAACTAACCATGCGAAAGATGAGGGGCAAGGGGAATGACTAAATTATTATTATCATTGACTTTTTGCCTGTGCGTCCTATAGCATTTAGAGCATTTTAACATTGAAAGTATATATTGAAAAAATGCCCTGGTGCAGCGAAGCGGGAGCGCAGAGCGTTCGCGCAGGACGTGTGACCGCGAGGTATTGCGATAAGGTCAAGCAACGCATGGCTTTCGCAAAATCGCCTTGGATTTTGCGCTAAGGGAAATGTCTTTTTGCTTTTTGGTTTTAAAAACAGTGTTTGGTATTCGAGTTTTATAACATTTTAAAGCTAAATTGCTCTAATACTTGACAAAGGTTCTTGACGGCGAAAGCAAATTAAACAGCGGCCTGGCTTTATTAAGGTGGAAGTGGAAGAAGTTTCTGCGAAAACGCGGTAAATAACCAAGCCCGCTCTGGGAGGAAATATGAGTACGTTACTTGCGATTCTGGCGGTAATAGCTTTTTTGGTTGCAATTTTGGGTCTGTTTGCTCCGAATATGGTGCTCGGCTGGTTGCCGCCGGTGCAGCGCAGCAAAGGCAAGGCCTTTGGTATTTATTTTATCTTGGCGTTGCTTTTGGGGGGCGGCGCTCAACTGGCCATGACCCCTGCGGAACAGGCCGAACAGGACCAAGTTTTGGCCGAAGCCACGGCTGATGCGGAAGCCGCCATGTCCGCAGCCGGAGAGGCGGGAGAGCAGGCCGTAAACGCCACCCGGGCTACCGGTGCGGCGGTTGGGGATTCTGTAGGCAATGCGAGCGGAGACGCCCGGCAGGATGACCGGGACACCGATGACCGGGATACCATGGAACAGGCGCAGGAGTGGGTGACCCGTGCCGCCAATGCCACGCGGCAGGGCGCGAAGGATGCCTGGGAGGGCGCAAAGGATATCGGCTCTGAGCTTGTGGAAGGCAGCCAGGAGTTATGGGAGGATGCCAAAGGTGCCGGGGAGGAGCTGATTAATTCCGAGCCTGCCCAGTAGCGCGGCAGGCTTTGGACAGGGCGGCAACAGCTGCCGGAAATTAAACCAGATTGTGCCGTGCCGGGCGTTTTTGACAAATGTTCATTGCGCTTGGGCAGCGGTAAAATTAAAAAAACAGCGGTGAAATCTCAGCCGCTGTTTTTTATGGGTTACTTTTGGGCAATATTTTCCAGAAACCAGGCATATGTCCGGCTCAGGCCGGTGGGCAAATCTGTTTTGGCCCGCCAGCCAAGGTTGCTGATTTTACTTACGTCCAGCAACTTTTGCGGCGTGCCGTCCGGTTTCCCGGGGTCAGTGGCGATGCGCCCCTGAAATCCGGTCGCCCTGGCGACGAGCTCGGCCAGTTCCATAATGGAAACATCATGGCCGCAGCCCACGTTGACATGCTCCTCTTCTGAATAGTGCTGCATCAGAAAAACCAGGGCCTCGGCCAGGTCTTCCACATATAGAAATTCGCGCCTGGGTTTGCCCGTGCCCCAGATGCACACTTCCGGCAAGTCGGCCCTGACCGCCTCGTGGAAGCGACGGATCAACCCCGGCAGCACGTGGCTGTGCTCGGGGTGGAAGTTGTCGTGCGGGCCGTACAGGTTGGTGGGCATGGCGCTGATGGCGTCGAAGCCGTATTGACGTCTGTAAGCCGCGCACATTTTCAAGCCCGCGATTTTGGCAATGGCGTACCATTCGTTGGTGGGCTCCAGGGGGCCGGTCAGGAGGTATTCCTCTTTGATGGGTTGGGGGCAGAGTTTGGGATAGATGCAGGAAGAGCCCAGGAACAATAACTTGCGCGCGTCATGGCGGTAGGCCGCGTCAATTACATTGTTCTGGATGAGCAGGTTGTCGCGGATGAAATCTGCCGGAAACGAGTCATTGGCAAAAATGCCGCCAACCTTGGCCGCGGCCAGAAAGACATATTCCGGTCGCTCAGAGTCAAAAAACTTGTTTACTGCGGCCTGGTCGCGCAGGTCCAGTTCGGCAGAGCCGGGCAGCAGGAGATTGTTGAAGCCTTGTTTTTTAAGCTCCCGGACAATGGAGCTGCCCACCAGTCCGCGATTTCCGGCAACATAGATGCGGCTGTCCGGCTGCATGGCTG
>CAZNBK010000299.1:0-2980 GCA_964571105.1 uncultured Desulfovibrionaceae bacterium | reverse complement strand
CGCGCACCGTACAGGCGGAGCTTGAGGCGGTCATCAGCCGTGTTGCCGGTGTTTCAGTCCGGCTGCACGGGTCCGGGCGCACCGATTCCGGGGTCCACGCCGACGGCCAGGTCGCCCATGTGGATATTCCAGCTGACAAGTCAGACATTGACTGGATGCGGGCCATCAATACACAACTGCCGCCGGATGTGGCCGTCCTTTCCGTGCAGGCGGTTTCCAATGAATTTCACGCCCAACATAGCGCCTTGCGCAAAGCCTATACATACAGCCTGTGGCTGAATCGGGCCTATACCCCGCCCAAGCTTTACGGCTTTGTCTGGAACACCGGCGCGCTAGACTTACAAGCCATGGACCGGGCTGCCGAGCACCTGCTCGGCGAACACGATTTTGCCTCATTGCAGAACACCGGCACCCCGCTGAAATCTACCAGCAGAACCATTTTCAGCATCACCAGAGAGGCTGCCGGGGTTGAAGGCCCGCCCGAGCTTGTCCGCTATCGCGTAGAAGCCAACGGTTTTTTAAAGCAGATGGTCCGCAACATCATGGGCCTGCTGGTTGAGGTTGGCCGGGGCAAACTTGAGCCGACAAGCGTGCCCGGCATTCTCGCGGCACACGACCGCAAGGCCGCCCCGCAAACCGCGCCGCCCCAGGGGCTCACCCTTACTGCCGTCTATTATATTTGATGCTGCCCCAAAGTTTAAAACGCAGCCACCTGTCCGTCACAACGCGGGTCCGTAGCCCCTTCAATGAGCCCGTCGGCATGCCTGACCAGGGCCCCGGCGTGCCCTACCAAATCGTTGAATGACGGAATTATGCTCACCGCATGCCCGGCCTGCTCCAGGGCATCGATAATCTCACGCGGGGCATTGGCCTCTATTTTCAGGCTGGAGTCGCTTTCACCCCAGGTTCGGCCCAGCACCCAGCGCGGCATAATTATACTGGCCTGGAGATCGCGCCCCAGCCAGGCATAACGGGCAAACACCGCAGCCTGCGTCTGGGGTTGCCCCTCTCCGCCCATGCAGCCGTAAGGCATAACCCGACCGTCATCAAATATGGCCAGGGCCGGATTAAGGGTGTGGAACGGGCGCTTGCGCGGTCCGATGTGATTGGGGTGAGCCGGGTCCAGGCTGAAACCCAGCCCCCGGTTGTGCCAGACCAGGCCCGTTTCCGGCAGGACCACGCCGCTACCGAACTCAAAATAGATACTCTGAATGCAACTGACCGCTCTGCCCTGGTTGTCGATGACCCCAAACCAGACCGTATCCCCGGCTCCGGCTGGAGTTTCCCAAGGCGCAGCCGCACTCATCTTGATATTCGCGGCCAGCTTGCGCAGCACTCCGGCCTGCAAGGCTTCCTGCGCCGATTGCAGCATGTGCCCAGGGTCAGCCACGTGCGCATTACGCCAGCTAAAGGCCTGCTTGGTGCTTTCCACCAGGGCGTGAATCAGGGCAAAGCCGCCTTCTTTGGCGGGGCCGCCGCTCTGGCTGGTCAGGGCATCGTAAATGCCCAAAATCATCAGCGAAGAAACACCTTGCGAGGGCGGCGGAGTATTGTACAGGCGCGCGCCGCTTACCGGAACTTCCAAAGCCGGAACCATCAGGCCGTGTTGCGCGGCCATATCCTCCGCCGTGAGCGCAACTCCCAGGTCAGACAATTCCGCCACAATGGTTTTGGCCAGCTTGCCCCGGTAAAAACTGTCCAACCCTTCAATACCCAGCCGGTGCAGCGTTCTGGCCAAGGCAGGTTGGCTGTGCTTGGCATTTTGAACCGGAGCCTGGCCGTTGATTAAAAAATGTTCGGCAAAGCCCGGCAGGGCCGCCAATTCATCGGCTTTTTGCGTCAGATACGAAGCCTGGCCGTGGCTGACCGGATAACCATGTTCAGCAAAGAAAACAGCCTCCTCCAGCAAGGCGGCCAAGGGCTGTTTCCCCCCCCAATCTCTGGAAACTTCAAGGGCTTTTTGCCAACCGGAGACAGCGCCGGGGCAGGTAATCATAGCGCCGGGGCCGCGTTCCGGAACGGTCTTGTGCCCGGAATTGCGCAAATGGGCCAGATTGATGTGCTTTCCGGACAAGCCCGAGCCGTCAATGCACATCACCCGCCCGGAAACCGGATCATGAATGGTCCAGAAAGCATCCCCGGCCAGACCGGTCATGTGCGGGTAAACCACCGCCAATGCGGCGGCAGTGGCCACAGCCGCTTCAATGGCGTTGCCGCCGGAGCGCAAGATGTTCAACCCGGCCTGCGAAGCCAGATAATGGGGAGCCACAACCATGCCGCGCCATGAAGAAACCGTCTTGTTCATACAGCCTCACACCTGATTTCAAGGTTAAAAAACTGCACAGGGCCATGTAAAAGCACTCCCGCCTTGACCGCCATGAGTTAGCCGCCGGGCACTTGCCGGGGGTTATCGCCTGTTAAACTTGTACCCAAAAAGTGCCGTGCGTTCAAATACAAATAACTATTCCCGCCCGGGCTGGACAAGCCGCACGGAATAAGACATAGCTCTCCCATGCTCACAGCGGCTTTTCCCATTTCCGGCTGGCTGGCCCTGCTCATGGCCCTGCCCCTGGCGGTTCTCAGCTTGGCGATTGCCTGGCCCCGGCCCGCACTGGCCATTACCTTGGGGCTGCTGCTTATCTGCCGTCTCTGCGGTCTGTCCGATTTCATGCTCTTTGACACCGGCCAGGCCTATCTGGCGGCCATGCTCGGCTCCTTGAAAGACTTTACGCTGCTGCTGCCCTTTTTATGGCTTAAGAGCCGCCGCCTGCAGCGGATCGCCGCCGGGGTCATTTCTGCCGGGCTAGTGTTCATCAATATTCTGGACCTGGCCTACATCAAGGAAACCTATTTCCGGGTCAACCAGGAATTCATTGAAAGCACCAATTTCACCGCCCTGCTCATTCGCTGGGATTATCTGCTGCTCGGCCTGGCAGCGCTGTTTGCCTGCATCATTCTGCTTCAATTGCTGTTTTTAAAA
>CAZNBK010000298.1:0-2985 GCA_964571105.1 uncultured Desulfovibrionaceae bacterium | reverse complement strand
TTCTGAGCCTCGCGCTCCGGTAAAGTAGGCGGCGCTGCTCGCACTGCTTGCCAAATCCGACCGGCCCACGTAAAAAGCAACCATGAACGAGTGCCAGACCGGCCCGCTGAATATTCTGCTCGTGGATGGCGGAGCCTTTCACAAGCCGCTATCGGCCCTGGGCCACAACGTCCTTTTTTTCTCTCCCCGCGACCCGGGAAATATCGATGTGCCGCTATTGCTGCAACAGCACAATTTCACTCCGGACCTCATTTTTCAAACGGAGAGTCTGGCCCGCCGCCTGGTTCTGCACGGCCTGCCGAGCATTCCGTGCGTAAAAA
The DNA here is from genome assembly GCA_964571105.1 of uncultured Desulfovibrionaceae bacterium. Taxonomy (GTDB): domain Bacteria; phylum Desulfobacterota; class Desulfovibrionia; order Desulfovibrionales; family Desulfovibrionaceae; genus JAVBRZ01. The sequence continues at coordinate 2,665 of CAZNBK010000298.1, read as the reverse complement.
TTTTCTGGGCCATAGACAGCCATCTGAACTTGTTCTGGCAGCGCTATTATGCCCGGTTATTCGACGGCGTACTCACGCCGCATTTAAGTCTCTGGGAAGCCTTGCCCCCGGAATGGCGTCACCCGCATGTGCAGCGCTTCACCAAACCCGGCTATGCACGCCCCTTTAAACCGCATGCCCGGCGTCAGCATCTTTTATCCCTGATCGGAGTGCTCAACAAACACCGCCCCCTGCGCAACAACCTGGCCAAGCTGCTCCTGGAGGAATTCGGAGTTGAAGCGCGGCAGGGCATGCCGTTCAAAGAGATGCTGGAACTCTACGATGACACCAGAATTGTGCCCAATCAGTCCATTGCCAAAGAGGTCAATTACCGCCTCATGGAAGCGGCCTCTTGCGGCGCAGTGCCCCTGACCCAAGACGTGGGCGAAGACCAGGATAGCCAGTTTATTCCGGGCCGGGAAATATTGATTTACCATGATGCTGTTGAGTTGCTGGCCCATATCCGCACCTTGGCCGACAATCCGGAGCTGGCCGAAAGCATTGGCCGGGCGGCCTGGGAGCGGGTGCAGCGCGACCACCTGATGGACAACCGCCTGCGCGAATTTCTGGAATTCGCAGCTAAACTGAAGCAATCCGTCGCGGAAACGCCACCTGCCGAACGCCCGAGCAGCTTGTCCACCACCAAGGAAATTTGCGCGGTCTGGTTGACCAAAATACAAATGCACCGCGCCTGGCAAATTGAACAGTATCCGGAAGACTTGCTGAAACAGGGGCAAGCCTTCCTCCAGGCCGGAAATTGGCCTGCCGAAGGCCTGGCTTATCTGGCCCGGCTCGCGGCTGAATATGACGGCCCGGCTGCGGCTAAACCGATTTTGGATCAGGTTCTCAGCGGCAATGTTTTCAAAAACAGCCTGGACCTCAATCTGGCTTGCTCCATGATTGCCGTACACCTCAATGATTTCAACACAGCCTGCCTGTTCTGGTATCGGCAGCAGCTTTACGGCACGGCCCCAAACAAGGCGACACGGGAAAGCAAACCAGGCACGGCCTTTGACTTATGCCTGGCCTGGGCGGATCTGCTTAGCAAAGCCGGGCGCGCGGCCCAGTTGGGCTTGACCGTGAACATGGCCACAGGCATACCCGAATGCGCCTGGAGCACCCTGCTCTATGCCGAGACCCTGCCCGAGGCCGCTCAACCGGCCAACCGCCACCTGGTTATGCAGAAGTTGGTGGCCCTCACCGCCACAATCAAGGGCCTGGAATTTTTCCATATGGGTTTCATGGCCCGGCTCTGCCTGCTCGAACCGGATAACCGACGTTTGCAGGAACGCTATGCCCAGGCTTGCTTGCAGGCCTTCCTGCTGAAAGAGGGCCTGGAGGAAGCCGCCCAGGCCAAGAGCAACTGTGTCAAATAAGACATGGCAGCCCGAAACTGCCGGGTGCAGGCCAATCTCCAGCCAGAACCGCCTGGACAGGACAGAGGGAATGAGCTATATTGCTAAGCAGACTTCTGTACTCTTTTAGCAGAGCATTCTGCGCTTGAGATGCCTGCTTACGGCGGGAGTAAATCCCGCCTGACGCTCTTCGGTAAGACATAATTTTCAATCTCAAGATGTCCCAGTCGCTTTGCGCCTTGGCCGGGCTTTTATAATAAACAGCATGCAGGTATAGCACCTTGAATTCCGAGACCTCGACAAACCTGGCCCAGTATGCCGAACATGCGCCCCCGGCAAGCCGTCGGCTGGACACCGATGTTCTGCCCCCGTTTGCCAAGCGCATCCCGCTGCCGCTCCGCTGGGTACTGTCCAAAATCATGCGCCTGAAGCCGCTGCTGGAAATTTATCAGAATACGCCCCAGGCCGACTCAGCCGTTGATTTTGCGCAAAAAGCCCTGGAATATATGGGTATTACCATTGAAACAGACGGCGCGGTCGGCGATATTCCCAGGGAAGGTCCGGTTCTCTTTGTTGCCAACCACCCCTTCGGCGGCCTGGAAGGACTGGTCATGGCCGCGGTTTTCGGCAATGTCCGGCCAGACTTGCGAATTATGGCCAATTTCATGCTTCGGGTCATGCCTGAACTGGCCCAGGTCTTTATTCCCGTAAACCCCTTTGGCGGGGCCGAACGGGCCAATATTGCCGGACTGCGCGAAGCCAGGGATCATCTGGCGGCAGGGCACGCCTTGGGCATGTTCCCGGCCGGTACAGTCTCGCATTGGCAGATGGGCAAGGGCATTACCGACCCGGAGTGGAACGCCACCGTGGCCCGCTTTGCCAAACGCTGCGAGGCCATTGTGGTTCCGGTGTATTTTCACGGGCAAAACAGCCTGAAATTCAACCTGTCCGGCTTTATCCACCCCTTTGCCCGCACGCTGCTCCTGCCCTCGGAGCTTTTAAACAAGCGCAACTCCACCATCCGCCTGACCGTGGGCTCTCCGGTGCTGAACTCCACCCTGGACAAGCTGTCTTCCGCGGAAGCGGCCACAGAGTATTTGCGCACCCGTTGCTACGACCTCAAACCCTCCCGCAGCCACCAGGTCATGAAGGAAAGCGACCTCGCCCCCATTGCCCAGGCCCCTGCCCAGGATGAACTCATCGCCGAGCTGGCGGCGCAGGCCCCGGAAACGCTGCTGCTGCGGGAAAGCGGCTATGCGGTCTATGCCTTG
>CAZNBK010000297.1:258-3002 GCA_964571105.1 uncultured Desulfovibrionaceae bacterium | reverse complement strand
GAAAAACGCGGACACACGGCCATTCTCGACTACCTGGGCGATCGGGTGGTTCATCATGTGCCCCGCTACTGGATCGGCTCTGACCCGCTGGATGAAGAACGGGCGCTGGCTGACGCGGACTACCGCCTTTCCGTGCGTTACCAGCACGGCTGGGAAAACTGCACGGCCTCGCGCGCCCTGATCATCCACAACGATATTTATGTGCACGGCGACATCATTGCCGCCCTTAACGCCGAACTGGGCGAGCACACCGGCATCGGCCAGATCGGGCAATGCTGGTGGTGCCCGGCCGGGCAAACCGGCAAGTGCGCGCCCGAACGCTACCAGGAATTCAAGCCGTCTTACACCTATCTCATGCGCCTGTATAATCAGGGTATGGATTACACCAAGCGCCGGGCCTATAACCTGGGCCTGCGCGAAGAGTTTCACGCCCAGGCCTGGCCCCTGCCCGAGTGCCGCCTCAATGAGTGGGTGGCCTATGTGAATATGGATAAAGCCAGGCCCGCCACCCAGCCTCTGGGGCCGGGCGCGCTGTTCGGCGCCTTTTATGCCTCGGGCGCCAAAATCGGCCAAAACTGGGACCGCCCGGTAAACCTTGACACTGCGGTAATGTGGTTTCACGACCTGAACAACCAGGGCCACACCTTCAAGCATTACCCCATTGCCGCGCAGGTGCGCCACGATAAGACCGGTCGCGACAACCTGGAAGTGCCGGAAAAATACATCAAGGCCGAATACCGCGCCCTGGCCATACTCAAAGAAGAATTTCCCGACTTCTGCGCCGGAAGCTAGGTTTCTTGATGCGTCCCGAGAGGGAAAACCATAAGGAACTGCGCCCCTTAAGGTTTCCCCTCCCGGACCCTCCCCTTCCTTAACCCCGATTGGGGGTGGGGTAAATCAACAGGAAGGCAAAAGGCGGCCCGCTTATCCGAGCCGCCTTTTTACATAAATCATGCTCGCGCAGTCGGGCATGACTTGATTAAAGCCCTCTGCCCAAAGTCCAGAGGCCGCTCCCCTGCGGGCAAAGCAAGCTGCACACTCCCTAATTGGGGTGCAGGGGATGATCCCCTGCCCTGCCCTGCCCTGCCAGTCCCTGCCTGCCCTCCCACCCCCTGGTTGCGGTTTTGAAGTTTTCGGCATAAGATAAACGATTCAGGGGCAAGCACGCCCCGGATGCATACTTAAGGAGTATAAGACCGATGTCTTTCCCCCCATTAAAAATCGGCGAATTTACTGCGCGCGTGCCCATTATTCAGGGCGGCATGGGCGTGGGCATTTCTTTGTCCAGTCTGGCTTCGGCTGTGGCCAATGAAGGCGGCGTCGGCGTTATCGCGGCGGCCATGATCGGCATGAACAAATCCAACATCTGCACTGACCCGGTGGAGGCCGACACCAGCGCCCTACGCGAAGAAATCCGCATGGCCCGGTCCAAAACCGACGGCCTGCTGGGCGTGAACATCATGGTGGCTTTGAACAACTATTGCCAACTGGTGCAAACGTCGTTGCAGGAACAGATTGATTTTATCTTCTCCGGCGCGGGTCTGCCTTTGGACCTGCCCAAATATTGGCGCGAGGCCTGTGAGAAGACCCAAACCGAAATCCGCACCAAGCTGGCGCCCATTGTCTCTTCGGCCAGAGCCGCCAGCATCATCGGCAAAAAATGGATGTCCCGCTTCGGCTATACCCCGGACGCCTTTGTGCTGGAAGGCCCCAAGGCGGGCGGGCACCTGGGTTTCAAACCCGAAGATTTGAACGACCCCGGCCATGACCTTGAACGGGTGCTGCCCGAGCTGCTGGATGCGGTAAAGCCCATGGAAGACGAGAGCGGTCGGGCTGTGCCGGTAATTGCGGCGGGCGGCATTTTCTCCGGCTTCGACATCCGCAAATTTCTCGACCTGGGCGCATCCGGCGTGCAAATGGGCACCCGTTTTGTAGCCACCCACGAGTGCGATGCGGACATCCGCTTCAAAGAAGCCATCGTCAATGCCGGTGAAGAAGACGTGACCATTATCAAAAGCCCGGTGGGCATGCCGGGACGGGCCATTAACAACCCCTTTCTGGAATCCGTTACCGAGGGGCTGCGCAAACCGTTCAAGTGCTTCTTCCAGTGCATCAAGAGCTGTGAAGTGGAAAACAGCCCTTACTGCATTGCCGCCGCATTGCTCAACGCCAAACGCGGCAATCTGGACAAGGGCTTTGCCTTTGCCGGCATCAACGCGCACCTGGTCAAGAGCATCGAGTCGGTTAAAGACCTGATGAACTCGTTGCAAAAGGAATTTGACGAGGCCGTGGCCCGCTTTTCCTGGAGCAAGCCCGAACAAGCCAACCCGGAAGAATAGGCGCGAGCAAATGAACGGGCGGGCGGTCCTGCGGGACATGTATACGGCCCTGGCCGACCGCCTGGGCCCCAGCCACTGGTGGCCGGCGGGTTCGCCTTTTGAGGTCATGGTCGGTGCGGTGCTCACCCAGAACACATCCTGGAGCAACGTGGACAAGGCCATAACCAATTTACGGGCAGCCGGGCGGCTTACACCCGACGCTTTGCACGCGCTTTCTCCGGATGAATTGGCAAGTTTGATTCAGCCTTCCGGCTTTTTCCGGATCAAGGCGGCTCGCCTGCATCATCTGCTGGACTGGTTAAAAGCTGCCTGCGGCTACGACCTGGACAAACTGAAAAACCGGGATTTATTCTCCCTGCGCAACGAACTGCTGGGGGTCAAGGGCATCGGCCCGGAAACCGCCGA
>CAZNBK010000297.1:0-241 GCA_964571105.1 uncultured Desulfovibrionaceae bacterium | reverse complement strand
CTCTGCTATGCGCTGGATTATCCTTCATTTGTGGTGGACGCTTACACCCGGCGCATATTTTCCCGGCATGGCCTGGTGGAAGAAAACATCAAGTATGAACCGCTCCGGGCCATGTTCATGGACACTCTCAAGCCGGACACTGCGCTGTGCAATGAATATCACGCGCTGATCGTGCGCGCGGGCAAAGAGTGGTGCCGGAAGTCAAGTCCTGTCTGCGCCGATTGCCCCTTGTTTGGTTTTC
>CAZNBK010000296.1:0-3010 GCA_964571105.1 uncultured Desulfovibrionaceae bacterium | reverse complement strand
TAAAGAGATTATTGCTCTCCCCCTCGCTGTTTAGTTGTCAAGGAACATTCTCAATGCTTTTCTGCAACACTCACCTCTAATCCGCATCAGGATAATTTATGTTTAAAAGTTTGGCTTTGAGCATTTGTTTTTGTTTGCTGGCCGTTTCGGCTTATGCCGCAGAAAGAACTTTTAACGAATTCAGCATTGACCTGCCGAGCGGCTGGGACCTGGTCAACGATCCCATTGAAGCGCCCGGCGCTATCCTGTATATGATCGGAACCGAAGATTACGGCCTGGTGATTGGCTTTGCCGCCACCAACGGCGAAAGTGTTGCCGATCTTGCGCAACAGACGCTGGAGAATATGAAAGCCCAGGGCGCCACCCTTGACCTGGTCAGCCAGACCGATCACCGCGCGGCTTTTGCCGGCAGCCAGCAGGGCATTGACATCCAGGCCTTCATCACCGCAGACCCTGCGGCCAAAACCATGGCCACCCTGGTTTTATCCGGCAGCATCAGTGATCTTGAAGCTGTGGCCAAAACCATCAAGACCGCAAACCCCAATCTGTCTTTTTACTAAAGCATTTGGGGCCTGTAGCTCAGGTGGTTAGAGCGCACGCCTGATAAGCGTGAGGTCGGTAGTTCAAGTCTACCCAGGCCCACCACAACCTTGCCTGTACCGCGCCGCCTGGCGGCAGCCGCAAATATATTTTTTACGTTAAAAAAGCATACTCCGAGTATGCTTTTTTGTTTTTTGCCTGGGTAAAATTTCAGTTTCATCTTTCCGGAGCAGGACGAGTGGTTGCCCGCCTTGGATGCGCCATGCTATTATGGTAAATAGTTAGAGCATGCTAACCTTGAAATATATATTGGGAAAATGCTCTGGCGCTGCGAAACGAAGCGCAGCAGCGCCCGCGAGATTGCCGCAGGCGAGATTTACTCCCGCCGTGGCGACGATCTCAATGCGAAAATGCTATAACCTGGTTGCTGAATTTTACAAAACCCACAACGCATAAACTCATAACTGCATGCGAATTCTCTCATTTCAAAGACTGGCTCATATCAGCCGTTCGGCGCACACCATCCATACAACCCTGATTGCAGCCGCTTTTGCGGCAGTCGGGATGCCCAGCTATCTTCTCCCCGGCGACCCCGCCTCTGCCCGCTTTGGGTTCAAACGCACCAATGAGCCGCCTGACTGGGTAAAAGAACTATACCGGTATCTTGACCATAAAAATCTTTCAGCTGAGCTGCACTTTCTGCCGATCACGTGCAAGCAGCGCGGGTTTTATGGTTTCTTATTCCGCCTGGCAATGTTCAATGCCTTGCGCCGGGGAGCGTTCAATACCCCGAAAGATGAAATCTGCGTGTGTTATACTTCCAGCGTGAAAGATGCTGCCATCGCTCTGTTTTTAAAGCGCTTTCATCCCAACAGGAAAAACATCCGGGTGGTCTTTGAAATGCACCATCTGGTTTCAAAGCTAAAAAAGGGTCGGCAGGCCAAACGCTTTTACGCCAAGGAAAAACACGCCTTTGAAGCCTGTGACCTGATTGTTTTCAATTGTGAGGTCCTGCGCGAGCAGGCCCGCGGCTATCTTCCCGAACCGCGCCGGGCGCTGGTGTCGCCCCTTGGGTTTAACCAGCAGGCCATCCGCCCTGTCAAAGCGCCGGAAGCCCCGGAGCCTTCTGTGCTTTCAGGTAAAATCCAATTGGCTTATGTTGGCTCGCTGCAGCAGGGCAAGGGGCTGGAGAGCCTCATTAAGGCGCTGGGCTTGCTCCCGGACGAGTATGTGCTGACGATTATCGGGGGGAGGGACAAAAGCGGCATAGACTATCTGCAAAATTTTTCACGCGGCCTGGGGCTGGCGGACAGGGTCAAATTCACCGGGCGGGTGGCCCAGCACGACATGCCGGAGCTGTTGAAAGAAGCTGATATGTTCGTGATCCCCCTGGAAACGGAAATCAATTTTTTGGCGCCGATGAAGATGTTTGAAGCCATCGGTTTTGCCTTGCCCATAGTGGCTACCCCCATGCCCTCTTTGCGGGAAATGATGCAGGAGCGCGAGAATGCCCTGTTTTCAGAAAGCCCGGCCCCAGATCATTTGGCCGCAGTCATAAGTGAGCTTGGCGAAGATACCGAGTTGCGCAGAAAAATGCGTCTGGCCAACGCCAAGCTCGCCGAATCACTCACTGTTGAAGCCCGGGCGCGAAGCCTGAGCGCGGAGTTCGAGCGCCTTTGGGGTTGAGCTTTGATGGCCTGTAAATCGGATGCAAAAAGTTCCTTTTTCGCGGCCCAAAATTTATGCTCGGAGCGTTGGATTAAGTTTGCCCCTACTGCCGCTTAGCCGCCCCGCTCGTTGCTTTTCGCGTCATGGCAATGAACTGAAATTTTTTTTGAAATATGAGTTGACAGCGATGTTGGCTGGGTGTAAACACCATCTTCGCCGCTTGGGAAAGGCAAGACCGGACCAGGCGGCATTATTTGGGAGCAAGCTCCCGCAGGCCGGAAGGCCACAGTTCTTTTACAATTGAATAGGGAAGAGGAAGGAAGTTCTAGCGAGAACAAGTTAATAAGGGCGACGGGCGGATGCCTTGGCGCTGATAGGCGAAGAAAGACGTGATAGGCTGCGATAAGCCACGGGGAGGAGCCAAATATCCTTTAATCCGTGGATTTCTGAATGGGGAAACCCGGCCGGAGTAATGTCCGGTCACCATTAAGCTGAATACATAGGCTTATTGGGGCATACCTGGTGAAGTGAAACATCTCAGTAACCAGAGGAAGAGAAATCAAAAGAGATTCCCTTAGTAGTGGCGAGCGAACGGGGAATAGCCCAAACCGTGTGGAGTGATCCATGCGGGGTTGTAGGACCTCAATGTGGGATTCATGATTAGGCAGGAGAAGTCGGCTGGAAAGCCGCACCATAGAGGGTGATAGTCCTGTATCTGAAACCGAAAGTGACCCTAGAGGCACCTGAGTACCGCGAGGCACGTGAAACCTTGTGGGAATCCGGGAGGACCATCTTCGAAGGC
>CAZNBK010000295.1:706-3012 GCA_964571105.1 uncultured Desulfovibrionaceae bacterium | reverse complement strand
GGAGAGGGCCACCATGTCGTAAATAAAGTGATCGCCCTCTTCTTCATGCAGCATGGTGTTGCTGCATACCTTGGTGCGGGTGTGGAAAACCACCCCTAATTTTCGTTCCAGAATATTGACGCCGCGCTGGATATGCTCAGCCGGGATAACCCCAGCCGGAATGCTGAAACGCATCATCCCCCCGGCCTGGGGCAGTTTGTCGTAAACTTCAACCTTATACCCCAGCGCAGCCAGATAGCCGGTTACGCTTAAACCAGAGGGACCGGCGCCGATAACCGCCACCCTGCGCCCGTTAAAGCGCGGCACCTCGTTGGTCAAAAAGGCAAAATTCATTGCTGTATTCATGGCAAATCACTTGTCCCAAAACCAGGATAACCCTTGAAAATAAAGGTGTGGCCCGCAGGGGTGTTCCTGTCGGGCCGTGTCCGTCCGTAAAGAAGGCTTTTGTTTAACAAAGTCTGGAAAAAATGTCACACCACAAAATATTCCCTTAGAGCAATTTAACTTTGAAATGTTACAAAACTCGAATGCTAAACGCAGTTTTTAAAGCCAAAAGGCAAACACACATTTCCCTTATAGATGCGCAAAATCCAAGGCGATTTTGCGAAAGGCACGCGCTGCTTACCCGCGCGCGGGTGCCGCTTCGCTGCACCAGAGCATTTTACCAATATATAATTTCAAGGTTAAAATGCTCTAAAGCCAAAAGGCAAACACACATTTTCTTTTGGCCTTTAAATTTTGTAACGTTTCAAGCAAAAAAATCAGCCTGCCCTCCGGCTATTCTTGCGCGAAGTTCAGTCCAGGCTTGTCTTTCCGCGAGGCAGATGCTAAAGTTTACAAGAACTAAGTGGCTAGCGCCGTTTAACCTTACAAGCTCGCAAACGCCATGGCTTCCGCAGGGCGCAAGGCGGGGCTCCCGTTGCAAACAGGCAAGCCAAGCGTAAAATGCTCTAAGGATACAACAACTCTGCAACCAACGAGGACAAAAATGCAGGTAGAGCAAATTTCTGTATTTCTGGAAAACAAGTCCGGTCGATTGGCCGAAGTTACACGGTGCCTGGCCGAGGCCGAGGTGAATATCAGAGCCCTGTCCCTGGCCGATACTTCTGATTTCGGCATTTTGCGCCTCATAGTGCACGACCCGGCTTTGGCCAAAGGCGTCTTGCGGGAAAAAGGCTTCACTGTTGGCCTGAATAACGTTGTGGCTGTGGAAGTGCCCGATCACCCCGGCGGTCTTGACGGCATCCTGACCATCCTGGAAAACGCCGATGTTAACGTGGAATATATGTATGCCTATGTACGCCCGCTGAGCAGCCAGGCCGTGCTCATTTTCCGCTTTGACAAAACCGACGAAGCTCTGGTGGTGTTGCAAAAAGAAAATGTAAAAATCATCCCCGGCGATACCATTTATAATTCTTAATTTTGACAATCCGGCGCAACTTCGCACCTCTCAACCGAAGTTGCGCCTTTTTTGTGCCCTAGAGCCATTGGAGGCAGACATGAGTTGGAACGCATCCTTGATAATCATTGAAAACAAGCACGACTTCGCCGATGAAAACGCCATTTTGCGCATTCTCGGCAAAGGCGATTATGCCCTGTACAGCGAAGAAGAAGTGCTGGAGGACGCCCTGGCCCCCTTTGACGGCTCTATTCACATTGGCTACTTCAACGACTGTATTGTTATTTGCGATGATTATCAGGTTATTGACGAATTTATCGCTCCGGAAATCACCCCCATGGCCAAAGAGCTGTCTGCCCTCTTTCCCGGTGCTGAAATCGTGGCCGTTACCTGCGTGGGTTATGACAACACCCACGGTTACGCCCTGCTTAAAGACGGTCGGCTCTTGCGCAGCAAGTGCCTGAACTGTGAAGAGCTGTATTTTGACATCGGCACCCGGCTTGATGAGGAACGTGAGATTTATGACGAGGCTCAACTGGAAAATGACGAGTATATCTGGCGTTATGAGTATGAGGGTGAGCAGGTTGAGCTGACCGAGGACTGCCTCATGGAAGACTTCTGCTTTGGAGTGGCGGCCCGGCTGCTGAAAACCCGCCCGGATATGGAAGGCGGGGAGGAACTGCTGGAAGAGGTGCCGTTCAAGCGTTTCTGGTCGGAGGAGGCTAAATTGAAAGCCGAACAGGAGCAGGCAGAATTGGCCGAGGCCGATCTGGCCGAGCCGGAAGAACTGGATTAGGGCATTTTACCAGCCGCTGCCCCGGCTCGCATATAAATTACTTTTTAGGCGGCTCACTTGCCGACATTCAGCGGCATGCGCCAATTTCTCCCAAAGGGACGCGCGGAAACT
>CAZNBK010000295.1:0-696 GCA_964571105.1 uncultured Desulfovibrionaceae bacterium | reverse complement strand
CTGGCCGCGTTTGAATTCCGCCCTCCGTACTTTGGCGATCACATCGGCTATAAGTGCGGCATCCGCGCCTGGACAGCGGATCTGCTCCACTGTGCGCCCTTCTTCAATATATTGATACAAGATGGCATCCAGCAGCGGATACGGCGGCAAGGCATCCTCGTCAAGTTGGCCGGGGCTCAATTCTGCCGTGGGTGGACGGTGGATTATGCCTGCGGGGATAATTTCTTTTCCGGCCCGCTCGTTGTACCACAATGCCAGTTCCCGCACCGTTGTTTTGTAAATATCCCCAAGAACCGCCAGCGCGCCTACACTATCCCCGTACAAGGTGGAATAGCCCACTGCCAGCTCGGATTTATTGCCCGGGCAAATAACCAGACCGCCCAGTTTGTTGGACAGGGCCATGAGCAGCGCGCCGCGAATGCGGGCTTGAAGGTTTTCTTCGGCGATGCCTCGGGGCAGGTCGGCAAAATCGCCGGCCAGGCTATCCGCAAAGGTATTCATTAACGGCTCAATGGGAATAATTCGGGAATTTATCCCCAGATTCCGGGCCAGCTCCTGAGCCAGGCTGATGCTCTCCGGGCTGGTATACGGCGACGGCATTAGCACCCCGTGAACAGACGCTGCGCCCAGGGCTTCCGCAGCCAGAACAGCGCACAAGGTGGAGTCAAGCCCGCCGGACAAGCCCAGCCAGGCTTT
>CAZNBK010000294.1:1820-3024 GCA_964571105.1 uncultured Desulfovibrionaceae bacterium | reverse complement strand
TGTTTTATGTCGCCGGAGCATTCAAGATTAACCTGCTCATAAAATTTGATCCCAGACATGTTGCGCCGGGCGGGCGATGGTCGTGGTGGCCACCAGCAGCCCGTCGGCTCCGGCAATGTCGGCTCCGGCCTGCACAGCGGCCTGCACCGCAGCTATGTCGCCGGTCATGTAGGCGTAGCCCTTGCCGCCCAGGCCCATGGCCAGGTGGATGTCCAGTATGGTCACGGCTGCGGCCTTGGCCGCCGCGTCGGCAGCCAGAACAATGGACGCGGCTGAGTAAGTTTCAATTACGCCCAGGGCATTGAGATCGCGGTGGTCTACGGCTCCGGACAGGGCCCAGAGTATCTGCTCGTGCACATTGGCCAGAATAAAGCCGTCCACCACGGCGGTGCCGCCGGTTTCCCTGCCGGCTTCCACAGCGGCGGTTACAGCGGCCACATAGCCGTGTACGGCGGTGATATATTTGCCGGGGCAGATGGTTTTGAAGAACAGGGGCTTAACTTCGGCGGTCTTGACCATCTGGTCGGCGCTGTCGATGCCGCGGGCAATGCTGGTGTATTCCAGCACCCCCAGGGCGTTGAGTTCAAAAGTCATGATGCTGTTCTCCTGATAACAATGGACTCGCCCACGGCCTCAATCCGCCCGGACACAGAGGCATGCAGCTTGGCGCCCAGGGCGTTTTCAGGGATATCGGCGATTAAATCTCCAGCCGCCACGGTATCGCCCACGCTACAGACCGGCACTGCCGGTTTGCCGATATGCTGGGACAAGGGCAAAGAGACTGTTTCCGGCATAAAGCCGTCAACCGGTTCGGGCCGGATGTCCAGGTACCGGATAATGCCGATGCGCGCAGCCAGGCGGGGCACCGGGATTTGCCGGTAATCCTTCCACTGAATGATTTCCGTTTCCAGTTCTTTACTGCCCTCAAAGCCCAGCCCCTGGGCGTTGAGCTCTTGGCGCACGGCCTTGTTGATGGCGCAGGGGGACAGCTCCATGGGGCAGGCCACATGTTCGCAGATGCCGCAAAAACAGCAGAGCAGGGCTTGCCGCCCGGCGGGCAGCTCCAGCTCGCGACCCTGGCCGAAAGCGCGCATGACCCGGTGGGTTTCAAAGGGGTGGCCGATTAAGCGGCGCGGGCAGAGGTCGGAGCACAGCCGGCACTGGATGCAGGCCGTGGCTGCGCGGCGGCGCATGGCTTGCACGG
>CAZNBK010000294.1:0-1810 GCA_964571105.1 uncultured Desulfovibrionaceae bacterium | reverse complement strand
CAAAAGGGCCTGCTGGTGCAGGTAATGCCCGCGAGGCAAAAGGATGATGCCGCCCAGGGTTTTGCTGACCACGGCGCGGGCAATGGCCTCGGGGGTGTCCAGCACCGTGCCCATGACCGGGCCGCCCAAAACTACAATCCAGTCGGATAAAGTCGGGCCGCCGCAATAATCAATGCACTGGGCCACTGACGTGCCCAGGGGCACGGTAAATACCGAGGGCCGGGCCACATCGCCGGTTACTGTAACCGTGCGCCTGGTAACCGGAACGCCCTTGAGGGCCTCGCCCAGGGAAACCAGGCTGCCCACGTTGGAAACCAGGCATCCCACCTCACGCGGCAGGGATAATGGCGGCACGGTGCGCCCGGTGGCCTCGCGGATAAGCACTTGCTCATCCCCGGCCGGGTAAAAATTATCAAGCAGATGTAGGGAAAAAGGGGTGTCGGCAATAAGCCCGGATAGCTGTTTGACCAGGCCAGCGTGTTTGCGCTTGAGCGCGATGATGCCGCGCGAGGCGTTTCCGGCCTGCATGGCCGCAGCCAAGCCTTCCAGCAATAAACCGGCGTTGCGTTCCATGATGAACGCGTCTGTGCCCAGAAGGGGTTCGCACTCACAGCCGTTGGCTATGACCGTGTCTACCTCTGCCGCCAGTTTGACATGAGTAGGAAACCCGGCCCCGCCTTGTCCGACCAGGCCGGCGTTGCGTGCTGCTGCAATGACGGAATGTTCAATCACGCTGCTTCTCCCAACCCATAGGAGCTAGCCTGTGATCTTCTGTTTCAGTTCAGAAACATTTCGATTACCAGGGGCATCCTACCAGGCTAGACGTTTCGGGGCAAGAAAATTGTAAGTCAGTAATTCAGGGGAAGGGCAGGAGAGGCCGTTTTGGGGCATTCCCCACACTTATATTTAAGGTAACTGATATATCAGTGAGCGTCCAGTTTTAATTTATCCATCCAGCCCGGCCGCCAGGAGGCCGTCGTGGATTTCCGCTACGGATTCGTCGGTGAAAAGCATGGCGTGCATGAAATTAAAACGGTTGTCTTTGAAGGTGGGCTGGAGCGTGAGTAATTCCTCGAGAGCAGCCCCGGCTTCTTCGCTGCGGCCAAGCTTGCCGTAGGCGGCTGCACGCAGCATCGGGTCCCAGAAGCAACTGGGGATATTGAGTTGCAGGGCTTCACTCAACGCGGCTTCATAATCGCTTTTTTTGTAGTGAATCATGTAGGGGACAATGCGATACCAGCGCGGCGAATACGGATTGAGCTGAATGGCTTTTTTCATCAATTCCATGCCGCCGTCCAGGTCTCCGACCATGGCCGTGAGCAGGCCCACGGAAACATTCATGTATGGATTAACCGGATTAAGCGGCAGCACCTTGTCGGCGAAGTACCGGAACTGATTTAAATCGCGCTTGAGAAAATAGTATTGGGCCAGCGCCCAGTAAGCGGTCTGGCAGTTGATGTCCAGGTCCAGGGCGTGGTTGGCCAGGCGCACGGCGTTTTCCAGGGGGTTGTCAACCTTGTCGTAACCCTGCTGGTAGTCGGATGAGTACATATCGGACAGCATGGCCACCGGCAGCGCGTAGTCCGGTTCAATTTCAATGGCTTTTTCCAATGCGGCGCGCGCCGAACAGAACAGATCCGGGTTGAAGGAGGCGGCCCATTGCCCATAGCGCAGGATGGCATCGTACATCTTCAGGTCGTCGGAGCGCTTGCTGTGCGATTCCCGAAGCAGAGTCCGCTTTATAAAACCGTAGTTGTCGGCAATGCGGGCCACCACATGCTGGGTAATTTCATCCTGGATGGCGAACAAT
>CAZNBK010000293.1:0-3049 GCA_964571105.1 uncultured Desulfovibrionaceae bacterium | reverse complement strand
GGCGCGTCAGAGTTGGCCATGGCGTTTATGAATACACTGCCGGCCATCCGCCACGCTCTGGCCCAGGATGTCAAGGCTGCCTATGAGGGCGACCCGGCGGCCAAAAGCCCCGGGGAAACCATTTTTTGCTATCCCAGCATCCTGGCCATGATCCATCACCGCATCGCCCATGAGCTGTATAAACTGAACGTGCCGCTCATTCCGCGCATTATCAGCGAAATGGCTCACTCCCGGACCGGGATCGACATCCACCCCGGCGCCAGCATTGCCGAAGACTTTTTCATCGACCACGGCACCGGCGTGGTTATCGGTGAAACTTGTATCATCGGCAAAGGCTGCCGACTTTACCAGGGCGTGACCCTGGGAGCCCTGTCCTTCCAAAAAGACGATGACGGCGCTCTGGTCAAGGGCGTGCACCGGCACCCCATATTGGAAGACAACGTCACCGTCTACGCGGCAGCCACCATCCTGGGCCGGATTACCATCGGCGCGGGCTCGATTATCGGCGGCAACGTCTGGCTCACCCACTCGGTGCCGCCCGGCTCTAAAATCGTCCAGCAGCGCTCTACCGAACCCAAAAAATCTGAAAAGATGATTGGGGATCCGGCCAAAGATTAGTCCGAACCGCATACGCCAAGCAGGGGGAGGAAATCGCAAGGGAAGAATTCCCTTATATAGTTTCAATGTTAAAACGCTCTAACGCAGAAAAGCCCTTGCGGGAAATCCCGCAAGGGCTTTTTGCTTTGGAGGAATACTAACTCGTCACGATTTTTGGAAGCGCCGGAGCAAACAACCAGGTCGCATTAGAACGATCTCGGCTGGCCTTAACCTGTGCGGTCAGCACAGAGCAGGGCGCAACGACGGTTTTTTATCAGCTGAATAAATCTGCTTCCTCTTGAAGCATTTTTGCCGCAATATTGCGCGCATCAATTTGATATTCACCGGCCTCTACCTTGGCTTTGAGTGCAGCCACGGCCTCACTGCGCACTTCCGGCGCAGACAGAGCAGCGGAATATCCCTCGGCGCGCAACTTGGCTTCAGGAGAAACCGAAGCGCGGTCGCCGGTGTCGGTGCGGTGTGTTTCTGCGCCGCGCCTGGTTTTATCCGAACTCAAGGCCTCGCTGTGCTCGGTCTTGGCATAAGGGTCCAAGGTAGTGATGACATTCTTAATTTCCATAATTAACCTCCCACTAAAGGGATGTGCCTATTAAAGCATGGTCTGATCCACTTTGTCCAGCGTGATGTGCCATAAACGATCCATTATCCGAATCTTTTCCTGGCCTTCCACTTTTTCCGCGCCGTGCTCTGTTTCGCGGTAGACCTGAAAACTCAGGTCATCAGCAGGAAACTGGAAGCTGAAATGCTGGCCAAACTCTTGTTCCAGTGCGTCTTTGACATCCTGGACAATGGGGTTTTCGCTGCCGGAAAACAGCAAGTTTTCCATGACTTCATGCGCAACCCGTTCGATCAGAGCCTTGCGTTTTATGTCGGGCGGCACTTCCTGCGAGGAGCCGTCCTGAGCGCGTAGGGCTTTCAGATAACGGTTCAGCCTTCGCGCCGCAATTAGCTGCCTATCATAGTTAAGCAGCATATTACGTACATAAAACGACCTAATAGTCACTTTTTTTCTCCCCTAATCCTCTTTACGGACCAGGATGAGAAATCTTTAGCCTGCGGCAAGGGTATTTTAAGAACCTCCTGTTCAAAAAATGCGCCGCAAAACTACAGGTCCGCATGGTTTCATCCGCTCCTCCCCAGAGCAAACTGCCCTGCGGCCCGTGTGGTTTCTGCCACAAGCGCTCTCTGTCATCCATGAGCTTTCCCCAAGAGCGCTCTCCCTCCTTAACGGCTCTTTTGAACAGAACCTTAGGGTAAAAAAAATTATTTTTAAGCATTTACGTCAACCCTTACGGGGCATAGCTTTCTTCCGGGTTGCCATAGCAGTCAGCAATAAGTTTTTTAATGCTGCTGTGCGCATCTGTAAAGCTCACCTGTGTCGCCCTGGTGCGCGGGGGGAAGTCTCTATTGCTTGACATCGGGCCGGTATCCAAATATCAAGAAGCCAAGGTGACGCAGCTGTTTAGGCAGCCGCGTTGAAAAGGGAAGACGGTGCGAATCCGTCGCGGACCCGCCGCTGTAACCGGGGAGACCGCCCGCCGGACTTTATGAGTCAGCCACTGTTTTCAAGCCAGGCACGACCTTGGCCAAGGAAAACGGGAAGGCGCGGGGCAGGTTGTTAGCGTATTCGAATGCTAGAGACCCGGAAGCCAGAAGACCTGCCTTGCCATCATGATTTTCGGTTCGTGGTGTGACCGGGAAATCCCTGCTGCAATAAAAACGTCATTGCGGATCGCCCTCTTTGGGTGGTCCGCTTTTTTTTGCGGGCGGGATCGGGCTGTCCTCATGGTGAATGTTTAGCCTTTCGGCGCTTTAAATGCTTAACAAGCTGTTCTATCCGGCTCTGGGAGTATTCCTGGTCTGCTGCCTGGCGGCGCACTACGCTCTGGCGGTGTCCGGGCGTCCCGCCTCTGTGCCGGTAAACCCGTCGCGCATAGTTTCGCTGGCGCCCAGTTTGACCGAGACGCTCTACGCCATGGGCTTGGGCGAGGCCGTGGTTGGGGTGACCCGTTTTTGCAGTTGGCCTGAGGCTGCGGCGGAAAAACCCAAAGTGGCCGGGTTCAGCGACATCAATTACGAGGCCGTGCTGCGGCTCGCGCCTGACCTGGTGGTTTTGCCTCTGGATAAGGCTCGCAACCGGGCGCACCTGGAAAATCTCGGCCTCACGGTGCTGACCCTGGATGTGCTCTCCGTGGACGGGCTGCTGGAATCCATTGCCCAACTCGGCGCGGCTGCCGGGCGGGTTGAGCGGGCCACGGCGCTGGTGCGGGGCCTGGAAGCTGACCTGACCCTGGCCAAAGAGCGCGCCAGCGGCAAGCCCCGGCCACGCGTATTGTTTTCGGTGATGCATGCTTACGAAGGGCTGGGCTATATCGGCGAAATTCATGCCGTGGGCCGGGACGGGTTTTATAACGCGCTCATTGAAGCCGCG
>CAZNBK010000292.1:2520-3055 GCA_964571105.1 uncultured Desulfovibrionaceae bacterium | reverse complement strand
CCGTAAAATCCGTCTCAACCCGCCCAATGTGCTTATCTCCAACCCGGAGATGATCCACCTGGCCCTGTGCCCGCACCACGAGCTTTGGGCGACCTACTGGGCCGGACTGGATTACATTGTAATCGATGAAGTGCACACTTACCGGGGGTTGCTGGGCAGCCACATGGCCCAGGTCTTCAAGCGTCTCAACCGGGTTTGCGCCCACTACGGAGCCAGCCCCGCTTATATTTTCTGCTCGGCCACCGTGGGCAACCCGGCACAATTGACCTGCCAGCTCACCGGGCTGGAGGCGGAGGTCATCACCGAAGGCACGTCGCCCAAAGGCAAGCGGCATGTGGTCTTCATCAATCCGGAAAGCAGCCCGGCCAGCACGGCTATCCAACTGCTCCAGTCCGCCCTGAGCCGCAACCTGCGGACCATTATCTATTGCCAGTCGCGGCGCATGACCGAACTCATCAGCTTGTGGGCCGGGAGCAAAGCCGGGAAATACGCCTCGCGCATCAGCGCCTACCGGGCCGGTTTTTTACCCGAGGAG
>CAZNBK010000292.1:0-2510 GCA_964571105.1 uncultured Desulfovibrionaceae bacterium | reverse complement strand
GAATTGGGCATTGACATCGGCAATCTGGATTTGTGCATCTTGGTGGGCTATCCGGGTTCGGTGATGTCCTTCCAACAACGCGGCGGGCGGGTTGGCCGCCAGGGCAATGAAAGCGCGGTACTGTTTGTGGCCCATGAGGACGCCCTGGATCAACATTTTATCAAAAATCCGCACGACTTTTTTCAACGCCCGCCCGAGGATGCCGTGCTCAACCCTTACAACCCGGTAATCATGCGCCGACATTTATGTTGCGCCGCAGCCGAGCTGCCGCTCAAGGCCGGGGAGTCCTGGGCGGCCCAGCC
The DNA here is from genome assembly GCA_964571105.1 of uncultured Desulfovibrionaceae bacterium. Lineage (GTDB taxonomy): Bacteria > Desulfobacterota > Desulfovibrionia > Desulfovibrionales > Desulfovibrionaceae > JAVBRZ01. The sequence goes on along the minus strand of CAZNBK010000292.1, from coordinate 2,208 downwards.
GGAAGTGCGCAAAGAAATAGACGCCCTGCAACAGACCGGAGAGCTGCTGGCGGCGGCGGACGGCAGCGTTTTTTATTCCACCCGCAAACGGCCGCAGCGCGATGTGGACCTGCGTTCCAGCGGCGGCACCTACACCATTGAGACCCCGGACAAGCAGGTCATCGGCACGGTGGACGGCATCCGTGCCCTGCGCGAGGCCCACCCCGGCGCGGTATATCTGCACCGGGGCAAAACCTATATTGTCCAAGACCTGGACCTGGGCAGCCGGATTGTGAAGGCTGCGCCGGATACGCCCAATTATTACACCCGGGTGCGCAGCCACAAGACCACGGAAATTTTGGAGATTTACGAATCCCGACCGGTCATGGGGACCATGTTTTACACCGGCAAACTCAAAGTTACGGAAAACATTACCGGGTATGAAAAGCGCAGCACCAGCCAAAACAGACTGCTGAGCATTGTGCCCCTGGACCTGCCCGAAGTGGAGTTTGAAACCGAGGGCTTGTGGTTCACCATCCCGGAAAATGTGCAAAAAGCTGCGGAAGAAAACTTCATCCATTTCATGGGCTCCATCCACGCCCTGGAGCACGCGGCCATCGGCATTTTTCCCCTGCTGGTGCTGGCCGATCGCAATGACCTGGGCGGCATTTCCACGCCCATGCATGCCCAGACCGGCAGCCCGGCGGTCTTTATTTACGACGGCATCCCCGGCGGCGCGGGACTCACCCGGCAGGCCTATGTCAAAGCCGAAGAACTGTTCAGAAAAACCCATCGGGTCATGGTCGACTGCGGCTGCGAGCTGGGCTGCCCCTCCTGCGTGCACTCGCCCAAGTGCGGCTCCGGAAACCGACCCATTGACAAGGCCGGGGCCATTTTTCTCATGGAGCAGATCTTGAGCGCCACAACGGCAGATTGCCCGACCGGGCACATTTCCATTGCTGAAAAAACTGAAAAACCGGCCTGTGCCGCTGAGGAAAAAAATATGACCGCAAGCCTGCCTGCTGATTATCTGGTCTTGGACGTGGAAACTCAACTTTCAGCCCAGGAGGTGGGCGGCTGGCACCGGGCCGATCTCATGCGCGTATCCGTGGCCGTGCTTTACGATTCCCGCAGCGACGCCTTCACCCGTTACCTGGAAACAGACATGCCCGCCATGCTCAAGGCCATGTCCGCCGCCCCCCTGATCGTGGGCTTCAACCTGAACCGCTTCGACTATCACGTCCTGTCCGCTTATGCCGACAAAGCCTTTTTCCGCACCTTGCCCACTCTGGATATGCTGGAAAAAGTCCATGCCCGGCTCTCGTACCGCATCTCCCTGGACAACCTGGCCAAGGCCACTCTGGATGCGCCCAAAACTGCAGACGGCCTGCAAGCCCTGCAATGGTGGAAGGAAGGAAAAATAGACGACATCGCCCGCTACTGCGAAGCCGATGTGCGCATTACCCGCGATCTTTACCGCTTTGGCCTGGAGCATGAATATCTGCTGTTCAGCAACAAGGCCGGGCAAGCGGTTCGCGTTCCTGTGGATTTTAAAGCATCCAACACCTAAAAGAAGCCGCTTGGAAAAGACTTTAGCGGGATTTACTCCACCCGCAAAGCGGCTTTGCCTGGTATTAGAGCATTTTAACATTGAAATTACACATTAAGCCAAAATGCTCTGGTGCAGCGAAACGGCGCCCACGTTTCGCAAAATCGCCTTGGATTTTACGCATCTATAAGGGGATTGTGTTTTTGCCTTTTGGTTTTAACGACAGCATTTGAGTTCTGTAACGTTTCAAAGTTAAACTGTATTAATTGCTAAAAGGCGCAGGTCTGATATAAATGGATTGATTTGAAATGGATTAATTTAAGGAGAAAAGCCATGGTTCAGCACCCGTGCTTCCCATGAGCGAAGCCAAAGACTTTTTGGCAGAACATGCCCGGGACGAGAATTTTGTCATTCTGGACGTGCGCACCCCCAAAGAATACGCGCAGGGGCATCTGCCCGAATCAATACTGATCGACAAACTGCAAGACGACTTTGCCGCAAAAATAGACGCCCTTGACCGCGCCAAAACTTATCTGCTGGTCTGCAAATCCGGCGGTCGCGCAGCAGCTGCGGCTGAAATTATGAGCGCTTCCGGCTTCAACCATCTCCTCATCCTGGAGAAAGGCATCAACAATTGGGTGGGCGCCGGCTATCCGCTGACTGTGGAATAATTTACCATT
>CAZNBK010000291.1:0-3147 GCA_964571105.1 uncultured Desulfovibrionaceae bacterium | reverse complement strand
GATTTTTTCTTTATCATCCCATCTTCAAAACCCCTGGCTGGTGATTCTGGCTGCCGGGCAAGGCGCGCGCCTGCGGGAAGCCGGGCTTGACTGCCGCAAGCAGTTTCTCCATTGGAGCGGTTATCCGCTGTATTGGCACTCGGCCCTGACCGCGTCCCGCGTGGCCCGGCTCAGGGGCATTGTCTTTGCCTTCCCTCCCGATAACCTGGACCAATGCGCTGACGAGGTAAACAGCCTGGCCCGCCGCAGCCGTTTGGGCTTGCCGGTGCTCTGCGTGCCCGGTGGGTTGAAGTTGCGCCAGGAGTCTGTGGCCAATGCCCTGACCGCATTGCCCAAAGATTGCGCTGCGGTGCTGGTGCACGATGCGGCCAGACCCCTGGCCTCAGCCGCGCTGTTCAATGCCGTGCTGGACGGGCTGGCTGAGGGCGCGGCTGGAGTGATTCCGGGGGTGGATATTACCGACACGGTCAAACAGGTGAACGCGCCGGTTGCTGGCGCAGTGGAAGTACGCGCCACCCTGCCGCGGGAAGAGTTGGTCACTGTGCAGACGCCGCAGGGTTTCAATCTGGAAGTGTTGCGCGCAGCCCATGCCCGGGCCGGGGCCGGGGGTTGGGAAGTTACCGACGATGCGGCCCTGCTTGAACGGTGCGGGCAAATTGTGCGGGTGGTGCCCGGAGAGCCCGGTAACCGTAAAATCACTGTGCTTGACGATGTGCGCTGGCTGGAAGACCGCCTGGAAAATTCTGCGGCTGAACCTGCTGCCGGAAGCGTTGCGCTCTGCGCCGGGGAAAACCTGTCCATCGAGCAATTGCCGGATTTATCCGGGTTTGCTGCCGCCGCAACCCCGCGCCCGCGTGGGCAAAAGCTGCCGCGCACCGGTTTCGGCTATGATGTGCATAAATACGTGGCGGAAGACGAACCCAAGGCCAGACCCATGAAACTGGGCGGAGTGCCCATTTCCGGCGCGCCGTTTGTGCAGGCGCATTCCGATGGGGATGTGCTGCTGCACGCCTTGTCTGACGCCATTTTGGGCTGTCTGGCCCTGGGGGATATCGGCCATTTGTTTCCGGACAACGACCAGGCTTTCGAGAATATGGACAGCGCCGTATTTGTGTCGGAAATTCTGGAGTTGTGCTGCGAACACGGCCTGGAACTCACGCATGTGGACGTGACCATCATTGCCCAGATCCCGAAAATAAACCCGCACCGCGCATTGATACATAAAAATTTATGTCGCCTGCTGCACCTGGCCGCTGACGCGGTCAACGTGAAGGCCACCACCGAAGAAGGTCTCGGTTTTACCGGCCAAAAGCAGGGCATCAAGGCCACGGCTGTGGTTACGGCGCTACGCTGAACCCCGGACGGTCGTCAAAAACCCTCAACACACTGGACAGCACATGAGCGAACACGACCTTGATTCCCTGGATGCCCCGTGGCTCAAGCACTATGATGCCGGGGTGCCCGCCCATGTCAGATATGAAAAAAAAGCGCTGCACGCCTGCCTTGATGCCAGCGCGGCCAAATATCCCAAGCGGACGGCCTTTATTTTCAAAAATACCCACATTTCCTATGCCAAGTTGCTGGAATTGTCCGAAATCATGGCCGCCAACCTGCGCGCGCACGGTTTAAAGCCCGGCGACCGCGTGTCCATTATGCTGCCCAACCTGCCCCAGACGGTGATTGCCTTTTGGGGCGTGCTCAAGGCCGGCGGCATTGTGGTCATGACCAACCCTTTGTATATGGAAAGCGAGCTGCTGCACCAGCTCAACGACTCCGGCGCAAAATTCATGATCGTTTTGGACAAGCTCTGGCCCAGGCTTGCACCGCTGCAGAGCCGCTTGCCCGTGGAAAAATTGTTTGTCACCAGCATTGAAGACGCCCTGAAATTTCCCCTAAATCTGATGCTGCGTTTTAAATCCAGGCGCGACAAGGATGCGTTGAAAATTCCCTATGATGGCAACCGTATTTTGGCCTGGAAAGAACTCGTCCACGGTTCGGTGCGTTATTCGCACGCGGTGGACGACCCGGAAACCGAGCTGGCCCTGCTGCAATATACCGGCGGCACCACCGGCGAAGCCAAGGGGGTAATGCTGACCCATTACAACCTCACCGCCAACGTGCAGCAGCTCACCGCCGTGCTCAACCCGCCGCCCCCGGTTGAAGAAGATATTTTTATCGCCGTGCTCCCCTATTTCCATGTCTACGGCCTGAACACCAGCTTGTTTTTGCCCGTGCACATGGCCGCCACCACGGTCCTGTTTCCGCGTTTTGAACCGCACGAGCTGTTGGAAGGCATTGCCAAATACAAGCCGACCATTTTCCCCGGCGCGCCCAGTATTTATATTTCCATGCTCCAGCAAAAGGATATCGCCAAATACGACCTGCACTCCATCGATTACTGCATTTCCGGTTCCGCGCCCATGCCTGTGGAATATATCAAGCAAATGTACGAGCTCACCGGCGCGCATATCTGCGAGGGTTTCGGCCTGACCGAAGCCGCACCGGTCACGCACCTGACCCCGTTGCACGGCGAGCGCAAAGCCGGTTCCATCGGCATGCCCCTGCCCGATACCCTGGCCCAGATCGTGGATATGGAAGTGGGCAGTATTTCCATACCTCGCGGCAAGGCAGGCGAACTGGTCATCAAAGGCCCCCAGGTTATGTCCGGCTACTGGAACCACCCGGACGACACGGCCAGCACCCTGCGCAACGGCTGGCTGTACACCGGCGATATCGCCTATATGGATGAGCAGGGCTATTTTTACATTGTGGACCGCAAAAAAGACATGGTGCTTATCGGCGGCTATAACGTCTACCCGCGCGAGATTGACGAAGTCTTGCACCAGCACCCCAAGGTGCTCGACGCCGTGGCCGTGGGCATCCCTCACCCCACCCGGGGCGAGGTTATCAAAGCTTATATAGTGCTCAAGCCCGGCGAAACCATGGAGAAGCATGAAATTCTCAATCATTGCCGCCGCCAATTGGCCAACTATAAAGTGCCGCGCAAGGTGGAGTTCCGGGATAGCCTGCCCAAGACCATGGTCGGCAAAACCCTGCGCCGAGCCCTGCGTGCCGAAGAAGAAGCCAAGCTTAAAGACAATCTTCACGACGCCGATGATGAGTAGATGATGAGTAGTAGATAATCAG
>CAZNBK010000290.1:404-3200 GCA_964571105.1 uncultured Desulfovibrionaceae bacterium | reverse complement strand
GGGAGACACTACCCGGGTAGACGCTGCCGGGGCTGACACTCCCCGGGTAGACACTACGGGGGGAAGGCAATTTACACCGCCGAAAGCCACGGCAGAAAAAGAAAGCCGTGTGCGCGGCGAAACGGAACGTGATGACGAGGTTATTGTAGCTTCCGCAGCGAATGAACAGAAAGACGAGGCTGCGGTCGATAAACCTGCGGTTATGGAGGAACCAGCTATGGAGATGACTGCTACGTCCGGATCGGTCGGCGGCCCAAAGCTGCTGGACCATGAGGCAATGGCTAAGGTTTTTGCCGGGCACACCAAGCTTGTTGTGCAGAGCATGGGGTTATATTTGCGCGATGCGCCCGGCCTGCTTAAGCAGGTGGGCGAAGCCATCGAGCAGAACGACAACCCCGCCCTGACCATGAGCGCGCATACCCTCAAAGGCATAACCCGCTATTATACAACCGGGCAGGGCTTTACCCTCTGTCTGGATCTGGAAATGATCGGGCGTGAAGAAAAATTGCCCGGCGAGCAGGCCGCAGCCAGAGAAAAGTATGCAATTTTGAGCGCCACCCTGGACAAGCTCAAGGTCGAGATGGAAGAATATCTCGCGGCCAATAGCGCTTGAAAAAAAAGGCTTTGCCGGGAACGGCTCCAAAATGTGAGCACTAAATTATAGAAACAGGTAGATTTCACTCTGAAAAAGGTGTAGGTTACCCCGAGTGCATGAAAGAACGGTTAGACTTTCTTTATGCTGGTAAGAGAGCATGGATCAACAAAAACATATGAAAATACTGGTTGCTGAGGATCAATAGGTTTCTCGTCTGATTCTCACTACCTATCTCCGCGAATGGGGATATGACGTGACCGAGGCTGCCAACGGCCTTGAGGCCCTGGATCATATCCGTGCACATGGCTTTGACTTCGATATGTTGATCACTGACTGGAGCATGCCGGAAATGGATGGCTTGGAATTGGCCAGCCGGGTGCGCTCTTTAAGTGAGAAAACCAAATACATTTACATCATGCTGCTCACCGGGCGAGGCGCATTCAGCGATATAATTCAAGGGTTTTCGCAAGGGGGGGTTGACGACTATATTGTTAAACCCTTTGAAGCCAACGAATTACAAATGCGTATCCGGGTGGGCGAACGGCTGATCAGCGCCGAACGCACGCAGCGCATGTACACGGAAGAGCTGGAAACCATCGTCCGGGCGCAGACTTCGGCTATTCGGGAAACCCAGGCCGAAATCATCAGCCGCCTGTTTAACGCGCTGGAGTCGCGCGACGAAGAAACCGCCTTCCACGTGCAGCGCATTGGGACCATGAGCGCGTTTTTAGGCCGGGCCGTGGGGTACAGTGCCGAGCGGGTGGATACTTTGAAGGCCGCAGCGCCTTTGCACGACATCGGTAAAATAGGTGTGCCCGACGCCATTTTGCGCAAGCCCGGCTCGCTTACTCCGGAAGAATTTGAAATTATCAAGGAACACACGACCATTGGGGCGAGGATTTTGTCCAACTCCAATAACTCGGTGATTCAACTGGGCGAAATCATAGCCCATTACCACCACGAAAACTGGGACGGCAGCGGCTATCCCCAAGGGCTCAAGGGCGAAGAGATTCCGCTTGAAGCCCGCATTGTGTCCATCACCGACGTTTACGACGCGCTGCGTTCCAACCGGGTCTACCGGGCCGGTCTTGAAGAAGAAGTGGTCCTGGATTTTATTAAATCGCAGCGCGGCATCAAGTTTGACCCGGACTTGTGCGATCTTTTCCTCAAGCATAGAGAGGAAATTCGCATGTCCTGCGTGGGTCTGGAAGATCCTGTTCCGGAAGGGGCCAGCTATGAAAAGCCCGCGCCGAGCAGTGTGCCCATGCGCAATGAATCCGACGATGATGCGCAGGCGTCTTCCGGAGCCGCGCAAGGCTGAGTTTTTATTGCAACCATATTGAGGCCGTTATTCCCATATGGGAATAACGGCCTTTTTTGCGTCTCAACTTAATGCTGGAAAAGCATGGGCAGGTATGCTACAAACAGCGGCGAATCTTTGCCTGGACAGACTTTTTTGCGGAGCGGATATGGCGCCTTCCATCACCGGACTGGTTTTAACATGCAATTCTGAGCGTTTGCTGGATAAATGCTTGGGGTCGCTTGCTTTTTGCGACCGGATATTGGTGGTGGATTCGGGCAGCACAGATGCAACCCTGTGCATTGCCGAACAGCACGGCGCCAGGGTAATTGCCCGGGCCTGGACCGGGTATCATGATCAGCACGCCTTTGCCCTCGAGCACGTGGATACGGATTGGGCCTTTAGCCTGGATTCCGACGAAGTTTGCACCCCCGAGCTGGCCGGGCACATCCGGGAAGCCGTCGCCAACCAGAGAGAGTGCTGCACGGGCTTTTACGTCCAGCGCCGCTCCTGGTATATGGACCGGTTTATGAAGCATAGCGGATGGTTTCCGGATCGCCTGCTGCGTGTGTTCCGGGTGGGGTCCCTCACTGTGGAGCAGAGCGGCATCCATCAGGTCTATGTGCCGAGTGGCCCCACTGCGGATTTGCCCGGCGAGATAATCCATTATCCGTACACCAGCTTTGAAAATCAAATGGCCAAGCTCAATGAGTATGCGGAAGGCGGCGCTGTTTATCTCCGGAAAAAGGGCAAGCGGGGCGGTATTCTGGCGGCGCTCATCCACGGCGGGTTTGCTTTTTTCAGCACATATATATTGAAGTCCGGGTTTCTGGACGGTCGGGCCGGGTTTGTGGTGGCCGCGCACCGGGCGATTTATGCTTTTCTTAAATATATCCGTGTC
>CAZNBK010000290.1:0-394 GCA_964571105.1 uncultured Desulfovibrionaceae bacterium | reverse complement strand
CCCAGGTATCTTGGGGCGCGCCTTACGACCATGTAAAGCTTGAGGTTGGTATAAAGGAGGACGGGCAGGCATGAGCAAACCCAAATATAAGCGTGTTCTTCTCAAATTATCCGGGGAAGCCCTGGCCGGTGAAACCGGGTATGGGGTTGACCCGGCGGTGGTGGGCAGCATTTGCCGTGAGATTGTAGAAATTGCCGATACCGGCACCCAGGTGGCCCTGGTGATCGGCGGCGGCAATATTTTCAGAGGACTGGCCGCATCCAGCAAGGGCATGGACCGCACCTCCGCTGATTACATCGGGATGCTGGCGACCATTATGAACGCCATGACCGTGCATGACGCCATTCAGCATCTGGGCAAGGCTGCCCGGATTTATTCCGCAATCTCCATGCCG
>CAZNBK010000289.1:0-3202 GCA_964571105.1 uncultured Desulfovibrionaceae bacterium | reverse complement strand
ATCCGGTTTACAGCAGCCGTCTGGCCGCCCGGTTCATCAACCGCCTGATGCACTGCGGCAAAAAGTCCGTGGCTGAAAATATTTTTTACCAGTCCCTCACTGTGCTGAGCGAAAAGGCCGGTGAAGAGCCGTTGAAGGCCTTTGAAAAGGCTGTGGAAAATGTGAAGCCTTTTCTGGAAATCAAATCCCGCCGCGTGGGCGGCGCCACTTACCAGGTGCCCATGGATGTGCGCCCGGATCGCCAGGTTTCCCTGTCCATCCGCTGGCTGATCACCAACGCCCGTGGCCGTGGTGAAAAGGGTATGGTCAACAAGCTGTCCGCCGAGCTGCTGGATGCGTTCAACAACCGCGGCGGCGCTGTGAAGAAAAAAGAAGAAATGCACCGCATGGCCGAAGCCAACAAGGCTTTCGCCCACTACCGCTGGTAGGTCCGTACGCGCTGCATACGCAGCGCCGACGTGCGGGTTATTTTTAAGGAATGCGGTGCATTCCCTCGGTCGGGTTGTATTTAAAAACCGACCGTCAAACCAAATTGCAACAGGCGATTTGGTTTGTAATTTGAAACAACGGAGAAGAGTTTGTGTCTCGTATCGTAGAAATTCCCATGCAAAGAAACATCGGTATCATGGCTCACATTGACGCCGGTAAAACCACGTGTACTGAACGTATCCTCTATTACACCGGGGTTACTCACAAGATCGGCGAAACCCACGACGGCGCAGCCACCATGGACTGGATGGAGCAGGAGCAGGAGCGCGGCATTACCATTACTTCCGCCGCCACTACCTGTCAGTGGAAAGGCCATCTGGTCAATATCATCGATACCCCCGGGCACGTGGACTTTACCATGGAAGTGGAACGCAGCTTGCGCGTGCTTGACGGCGCCGTGGCCGTGTTCGACGCCGTGGCCGGTGTTGAACCCCAGTCTGAAACCGTGTGGCGTCAGGCCAACCGCTATGGCGTGCCCCGCATCTGCTTCGTCAACAAGATGGACCGGATCGGCTCCGACTTTTTCCGTTGCGTGAAAATGATAGAAGACCGCCTCAAGGCCAAGCCCGTGGCCATGCAAATTCCCATCGGCGGCGAAGACCTCTTTGAAGGCGTGGTCGACCTGATCACCGGCAAGGCCATGTATTTTGACAAGGCCATGGCCGGCAAAGATATCCACGAAAAGGAAATTCCGGCGGAACTTAAGGATCTTTTTGAAGAAAAACGCCTGGAAATGCTGGAAGCCGTAGCTGAAGAAGATGAAACCCTGCTGGAAAAGTATCTGGCCGGCGAAGAGCTGCAAGAACAGGAAATCAAAGACTGCGTGCGCAAGGCCACCATTGCCCAGCATATCGTGCCCGTGCTCTGCGGTTCTGCCTTTAAAAACGTGGGCGTGCAGCCCCTGCTCGACGCCGTGGTTGAATATCTCCCCTCTCCCCTGGACATCGAGCAGATGGAAGGGCACGACCCCGACGACAAGGAAAAAGTCATCGTCTGCAAATGCGATGATAAAGAACCCCTGGCCGGTCTGGTGTTTAAACTCTTTTCCGACCCCTACATCGGGCACCTGTACTTCTTCCGTATTTATTCCGGCATTATCGAGTCGGGCATGACCGTGCTCAACTCCAGCACCGGCAGGAAAGAACGCGTGGGACGTCTCCTGCGCATGCACGCCAACAAGCGTGAAGAAATCAAGTCGGCGGGCGCCGGGGACATCATCGCCGTGGTCGGCCTCAAGCAGGCGTCCACCGGCGACACCCTCTGCGATGAAAAACGCCCCGTGGCCCTGGAATCTTTGGAAGTTCCCGAGCCGGTCATTGAAGTAGCCATTGAGCCCAAAACCAAGGCCGACCGCGACGCCCTGTCCGCGGCCCTGGCCAAGCTGGCCAAGGAAGACCCGTCCTTCCGCGTGAAAAGCGACGAAGAAACCGGGCAGACCCTGATTGCCGGTATGGGCGAATTGCACCTGGAAATCATTGTGGACCGCCTGACCCGTGAATTCAGCGTAGACGCCAACGTGGGCAAGCCCCAGGTGGCCTATCGCGAAACCATCACCAAACCGGCCAAGGCCGACACCAAGCACGTCAAGCAGTCCGGCGGTCGCGGCCAGTATGCCCACTGCGTTATTGAAATCGAGCCCAACCCTGAAAAGGGCTATGAATTCGTCAATGCCATTACCGGCGGCGTTATTCCCAAAGAATACATTCCGCCCATTGACAAGGGCATTCAGGACGCGCTCAAGAGCGGCGTGGCTGCCGGGTTCCCGGTGGTTGACGTCAAGGTTACCCTGGTCTTCGGCTCCTTCCACGATGTGGACTCTTCCGAGCAGGCCTTCTACGTCTGCGGTTCCATGGCCATCAAAGAAGCTATGCGCCAGGCCTCGCCCATCCTGCTCGAGCCGATCATGGACCTCGAAGTGGTCACCCCGGATGAATACCTGGGCGATGTCATGGGCGACCTCACCGGTCGTCGCGGCAAAGTGCAGGGCATGGACGCCCGGGCCGGTTCCCAGGCCGTGCGCGCTTATGTGCCCCTGTCCGCCATGTTCGGCTATGCCATGGACGTGCGCTCCAAAACTCAGGGCCGCGCCAACTTCACCATGCAGTTTGATCACTACGAACGCGTGCCCGCCTCCATTGCCGAGGAAATCGTCGCCAAGCGGGTTTAGCTTGAATTAGGGAGATGAACCGGGAGGGGGAACCATAAGGACCTCCGGCCCTTAAGGTTCCCCCTCCCGGGCCCGCCCCCTCCTTAACCCGAATTGCGGGCGGGGCAGGACAGAAAGTTGATTTGGGAAGTATGTGTAACTTCCTTTGACCATAGTTGAATCATTCACCGAAGAGCTGCCCTTGGAGCATGGTGCCCCAAGGGCAGTTTCTTGTTCCCGGCTCGGCGCGAAAAAATGTTCATATTTGGCATATTTTTACTTGACGCCCAGGCAGGCTCTGAGTATAAGGCACCTCTGCGTCGAGGAATATCGGCGCGAAACCCCGGAAACGGGGCGGGCAAATTGAGTTTGCCCTTGAGCGCACACAGGAACTGGTTAAATCCGGCTTTGCCCGGAGAATGATATAAGCCTGTGTTTGACATTTGCAGGCGTCACGCATGCCTAAAATGTCGCGCCGTTCCAGCCTGTAAAATGCGGGCTGTAAGGCAGTGAACATGCCGGATGCTGCTTGAAGCATCGAAAAGTGACCCTGCGGACCACCTGAGC
>CAZNBK010000288.1:0-3202 GCA_964571105.1 uncultured Desulfovibrionaceae bacterium | reverse complement strand
GGCAAGTTCGTGCTCATCCACAACGGAATCATTGAAAACTTTCAGGAACTGGAAGTGGAACTGACGGCCAAGGGCTACACCTTTGCCTCGGATACCGACACCGAAGTGCTGGTTAACCTCATCGCCGACTGCCGCAAAAACGCCTCCAGCCTGCTGGAAGCCTTTGCCCAGGCCCTGCGCCGGGCTACCGGCGCTTACGCCGTGGCCCTGCTGTCTCTGGAAGAGCCGGGCGTAGTTTACGCGGCACGCATGTTTGCGCCCCTCATTGTGGGCCTGAGCCAGGGGGCCAACTTCGTGGCTTCGGATATCCCGGCTTTTCTGCCCTACACGCGCGAGGTTATTTTTCTGGATGACGGCGAAATCGTGCGCCTGGACGCCGGTTCCTGCCAGATTTTACGCCTGGCCGACCTCAACCCGGTGCCCAAAAGCCCGTCCGTGGTGGATTGGGACATGCAGGCCGCGCAAAAAGACGGCTACGACCATTTCATGCTCAAGGAAATCTACGAGCAACCCCGGGTGATCGCCGCCTGCCTGGCCGGGCGCACCAACCCCAAAAACGGTTGTGCGATAAATATTCCGGAACTGGACGATTTTCCCATTCCCAAGCGTCTGCACATCGCGGCCTGCGGCTCGGCATACCACGCTGGCCTGTGGGCGCGGCAGATGTTTGAATCCTGGGCCAAAATTCCGGTGAATATCGAGTTCGCCTCGGAATTTCGCTATCGCGACGTGGCCCTGGAACCTGGCGACCAAATGCTGGTCATCAGTCAATCGGGAGAAACAGCCGACACCCTGGCCGCACTGCGCAAAGGCAAGGAACTGGGCGCGCAGGTGGTTTGTTTGTGTAACGTGATCGGCTCGTCCATCGCCCGCGAGGCGCACACCGCCATTTTTACCCAGGCCGGGCCGGAAATTTCCGTGGCCTCCACCAAAGCTGTGTGCAGTCAGATGGTGGTGCTTGCGCTCATGGCCCTTTACTGGGGCAACCGCAAAGGCGTGCTCTCCGAAGAAACCCTTAAAAGCGCCTTGGTTACCTTGCACGGGCTGCCGGGCGTTATTGAAGAAGCCCTGCCCTCCATGCATAAATGGGCCGCCACTCTGCCGGGCCGCTATCCCAATATCACCAAGACCTTTTTCATCGGTCGGGGCGGCTGTTTTCCCATGGCCCTGGAGGGCGCGCTCAAACTCAAGGAACTGGCCTACATTCCGGCCGAAGGCTACGCTTCCGGCGAAATGAAACACGGCCCCATTGCCCTGGTTGACCCGGACATGCTCATCTTTGCCCTGGCCCCGGATGACGAACTTTTCCCCAAGGTTAAATCCAACATTGAAGAAGTGCAGGCCCGGCGCGGCAACGTGGTGGCCCTGGTTAACCCGCCCCCCGGCATGCGGCATGCAGATGCCGTCCAGGCCGAAGAAGAACGGGAACGCCGCGAGGAACAGCAACTTAAAGTCCACTACACCTGGCCGGTGCCCAGAGTCTGGGAGCCGTTGTCCGCGTTCGCATTCCTGCCCGCCCTCCAATTGGTCAGCTATGCCTTTGCCGCATCGCTGGGCCATGATGTGGACCAGCCGCGCAACCTGGCCAAAAGCGTGACCGTGGAGTAGCCATGATTGACGATTCAAAAAAAATGATTCTGGATTACGCCCTGGCCGGAGCTACTTTACGGGAAAATTTTCTGACCTCCCATGCCGGAGATATCTCGCGCATGGCCAAGATTATGGCTGCCTGCCTGGCCCAGGAAGGTAAAATTATGCTCTGCGGCAACGGCGGCTCGGCAGCAGACTGCCAGCACATGGCTGCAGAACTCACCAACCGCTTCCTCATGGACCGCCCGCCCCTGGCCGGTCTGGCCCTGACCACGGATTCTTCGGCGCTCACCGCCATCGGCAACGACTTCAGCTTTGACCAGGTTTTCGCCAAGCAGGTGCTGGCCCTGGGCAAACCCGGCGACGTACTTTTGGGCATTTCCACCTCAGGCAACAGCGCCAACGTCAATGAAGCGCTCAAAGCGGCCCGCAGCCTGGGCATTATCACCATGGGCCTCACCGGCAAAGGCGGCGGAAGCATGCTTGAGCTGTGCGACTGTATTCTGGACGTGCCCGACGACAATACCCCGCTCATCCAGGAAATCCATTTCACCGTGGAACACCTGCTCTGTCGGCTCATTGATTATTTCCTGTTTGAAAATGTGGCCGCCCTGCAACCCCACCTGGAAGCCAAATCCGATCCGGCTTAATTGTGCAATGAGCGCGCCTTTGCACCTGACCATCGCCACCCGGGGCAGCAATCTGGCCCTGCTGCAAGCGGGCATGGTTAAAACTGCCCTGGAACAGCGCCACGGCGCTGCAATCTCCGTGGATTTGCTGATAGTCAAAACCAAGGGTGATCTTATCCTGGACCGCCCCCTGGCCAAAGTCGGCGGCAAGGGCCTGTTCGTCAAAGAAATCGAAGAAGCGGTACTGGACGGGCGTGCCGACCTGGCCGTGCATTCCATGAAAGACGTGCCCATGTGTCTGGCCGACGGGCTGTGCCTTGGCGTAATTATGGAGCGGGGCGACCCGCGCGATGTCTTTTTATCCGAAAAATATGCCCGCCTGGACGCCCTGCCGCCGGGCAGCCGCCTCGGCACCAGCAGCCTGCGCCGCCAGGCCCAGGCGCTGGCCCTGCGCCCCGACTTGCAGGTCGCTTCCTTACGCGGCAATGTGGAAACCCGCTTACGCAAGCTTGGCGAAGGACAGTTTGAAGCCATCATCATGGCCCAGGCCGGGCTGGAACGCCTGGGCGTGTCCGCGCCCTGCCAGGATATTTTTGCTGCCAACGCTTTCCTGCCCGCCGTGGGGCAAGGCGCCCTGGGCATCGAGTTTCGCAGTGACCGCGCCGACCTCCATAACCTGCTGGCATTCCTCGAACACCCGGCCACGCGTCTGTGCGTGGAAGCAGAGCGCGGCCTTCTGGCCGGGCTTGACGGCAGCTGCCAGACCCCCTTGGCCGGTTATGCCCGCCTCGAAACCCCGCAAACCATCCGTTTGCAAGGTCTGGTCGGCGCCATTGACGGCTCAAAAATCTTACGCCGCGAGCTTGTTGGTACCGTCGACACCCCCCGCGAACTGGGCTTGACCCTGGCCCGCCAGCTTCTGGAGGCAGGTGCGGCTGAGTTGATCAGAACGGAGACTGGGGGAGAAAACCCTGCGGTTACTC
>CAZNBK010000287.1:0-3233 GCA_964571105.1 uncultured Desulfovibrionaceae bacterium | reverse complement strand
TGCTTCTGGCCTTGGGCACCTTGCTGGTGGCCGCCTGCCTGCCGGTGCGCCAGATTATCCTTGAAATAACTGGAAAGGCCTGAAACAAACCATAACCGCGCCACGCGCCCGGGACGGCGGCCCCCTCCCCCGCCGTTCCGGGCCACCCGAATTATACAACGCGCGCTAGCTATAGAGAGCATTTTAACATTGAAATCATACAGTAAGCCAAAATGCTCTGACGGCGCGAAGCGGGAGCGCAGTGGAAACCACGCTTTTCACAAGCGACCCTCGAGTGTGAGCACAGAATGTGCGAACCGAGAGGTATGCGATTAGGAGCAGCCATGCAGCGGACAGCACTTTATAACATGATCTTTTCCCGACCGTTTTTTTTGGCGGCACTGCTTATCGGCAGCTGCATTCTGCTTAAATGGCAGTTTGCCGAAGCCGGGGCCGGGCAACTGCTTTGGCTGCTCAAGCCCACCAGCCGGCTGGTTTCTCTGTGCACCGGGCTGGCTTTTGTTTTCCTCCCCGGCCAGGGTTATTACAATGCCGACTTGCACGTGCTCATTGCCCCGGCCTGCGCGGGCCTGAATTTTTTTATCATTCTCCTGGCCAGCGGGAGCGTCCTGGCCGCGCTGCGAGTGCAGCCTGCCCGCCTTCCGGGCTGGTTGGCCGCCATTGCCGGGCTGTCCTATATTACGGTCCTGCTGGTGAATACCCTGCGCATTCTGATTGCCCTGGCCATGCTTCAGCTTGACTTAAGCAACAGCCCCATCAGCCCGGAGCAGGCCCACCGCCTGGAAGGCATTGTCATCTACTATGTTTGTCTTTGCCTGTTCGTCATGCTACTTTGGCGCCTGCTGAACAGGCGGGCCGGACGGGCTGCCGTACGCTCCCCCCTGCGCCGCCTGCGGATTTTGAAAATTTTTCTGCCTTTGGGCTGCTATTTGCTGTTTACCCTTGGCCTGCCCCTGGCCAATGGCGCTCTGCGCAAAGCCACTGCGGATTTCGCGCTGCACAGTCTCACCGTCTTGTTGGTCAGCTGCGGCCTGACGCTGCTCTTTGCGCTCACGGCCCGCCGCTGGGCAGGCAGTAAACGGCAACGACTTGCGCCTTCCGCAATCACCCGGCAAAACATTGAGGTCAGCACTGGGTTATGAAGCCGAAGATTTTAATTGTTGAAGACGAACCGGCCATTATTGACACCATCCAGTATGCCTTGGAAACCGAAGGTCTGGACACGCTGGCCGTAACTGCCGGGCAGCCCGCCCTGGACACGCTGGAACGCGAAAACATCGACCTCATTGTCCTGGATGTCTGTTTGCCGGATATCAACGGACTGGACCTGCTAAAGCTTATCCGCCGTGAGTCCGATGTGCCCGTGGTCTTTCTGACCGCCCGCTCCGGAGACCTGGACCGGGTGCTGGGACTGGAACTGGGCGGCGATGACTACATTGTCAAGCCTTTCAGCCCCCGCGAACTGGCCGCCAGGGTCAAGGCCGTGCTCCGCCGCAGCCAAAAATCTGCCCCTGCGCCGCAGCCGCCCTGCATCTGGCAGGTGGACGACAAAAAACGCAGTATCGCCTATTTCGGCACGGCCCTGGATTTATCGCCTTACGAGTATAATCTGCTCAAGGTCTTTCTGCACAACCCCGGCCAGGTATTCAGCCGCGACCAGCTCATGGACCTCGCCTGGGATGAACCGGACACCGTCACCGACCGGGCCATTGACGCGCACATTAAAAACCTGCGCGCCAAACTGCGGGCGGTCCGCCCCGCGCACGATCCCTTTGTTACCCACCGCGGCATCGGTTATGCCCTTAAAGAAACGCAATGAAACTCGGAACCCGCATATTCATATCCTGCCTGTTGGTGGTCGGCATCTGCGTCTCTTTCCCCCTGTACCGCCTGGCCGACACCATTGTCATGCACTACCGGGAAGGGGTGGAAGACATTCTGGTGGATGAAGCCAATATCCTGGCCGCCGTAGTCGAGCAGGAAATCGGCAAAGGGCAGTTCACCCCGGATAATTGGCGGACTCTGTTCGACAATATCCACAACCGCTCCTTCACCGCCCGCATCTATGAATTTTATAAGGTCGACGTGGACACCGACATTTACATTACCGATGACCGGGGCATGGTTTTGCTGGATACGGAAAACCCGGAAAATGCCGGTAAAGATTTCAGCAAATGGCGTGATATCTACCTGACCTTGCAGGGAGAATACGGGGCGCGCTCCACCCGGCGCATGGAAAACGATGAAGCCACTGCGGTTCTTTATGTGGCCGCGCCCATCCGGGTGCAGGGGCAAATCGCCGGGGTGCTTACCGTTATCAAGCCCACCAACAATATCCGCTATTTCGCAGCCGGAGCGCGCCACAATATTCTCAGAAGCGGCCTGGCCGCATTGCTTGCAGCCGGTTTGCTCAGCCTGCTCATTGCCATCTGGCTGACCCGGCCCATCAAAAGACTCACCCGCTACGCCCGGGGCATTCGCGATCACGAACACCCGACCTTCCCCCGTCTGGACAGCAGTGAAATCGGCGAACTGGGTCAAGCCCTGGCTGAAATGCAAGAAACCCTGGAAGGCAAGCGCTATGTTGAGCAATACGTCGAACATCTCACCCATGAACTGAAAAGCCCGCTTTCAGCCATTCGCGGCGCAGCCGAACTTCTGGGCGAATCCGGACGGGAAGACGGCCAGACCATGAGTCCGGCTCAGCAACAAAAATTCATCGCCAATATCGAGGCCCAATCGCTGCGCATTCAGGAAATCGTAGACCGCATGCTCGAACTGGCCGCCCTTGAGAGCCGCAGCTTCCAACGGGCCGATGCTGCCGTGCCTTTGAACGACCTGGTCACTGAAGCCTGCACGGCCAAGGAAGCGCAACTGGCCGAGCGCACCTTGAACCTGACCCTGGACATGGCCCCGGGCCTGACTTGCACCGGAGATTATTTCCTGCTCCGGCAGGCCCTGCTCAATCTCATACAAAACGCCATTGATTTCAGCCCGGAGCACGGTCGCATCACGGTCTCGGTTGCCCAAAACGAACAGACCATCACACTCATGGTCTGCGACCAGGGCCCCGGCATCCCGGATTATGCGGTTGAGCGGGTCTTTGATAAATTCTTTTCCCTGCAACGCCCGCATACCGGTCAAAAAAGCACCGGCCTCGGGCTCAATTTCGTGCATCAGGTGGCCCTACTGCACAACGGCAAGGCCAGCCTGAGCAATCACCCCTCCGGCGG
>CAZNBK010000286.1:0-3243 GCA_964571105.1 uncultured Desulfovibrionaceae bacterium | reverse complement strand
TTCCGGTTCGCGCGAGGAGCTTAACAATAGCGGCAACGCTTATGTCCGCCAGTTTATGGAGCGCCGCCCCGAAGGGCACGCCCTGGGCGTGGCCGGTCTGTCGGACCAGGTTCGCGACGAGCTGGCGCGTTGGGTGGAAAATTTATAAACACAAATATCCCCGGGCATGGTTTAAAGCAAAAAAATATGCTTAGCGCCTGAGCACGGAAACCGTAAAAAGGATATATCCGGAGTAGTTACCATGAGAAGTCGATCCGCGGACATGTTGGCCGGTTTTTTTGTGATTATCGGCCTGTTATGTGTGGGTTACCTGACCATAAAACTGGGCAAGATGGAATTGGTGGGCAATAGCGGCTACACGGTTTACGCCCGTTTTACATCCATTTCAGGGCTGCGCTCCGGCGCGGACATCGAAATTGCCGGTGTAAAAGTGGGGCGGGTAACCGGCATTTCTCTTGATCAGGAACGCACCATGGCTGTGGTTACCCTGCGCATCCAGGAAGGCGTCGAACTGTTTGAGGATACCTTTGCCTCCATCCGCACCAGCGGACTTATCGGCGACAAATATGTGCTTCTGACCCCGGGCGGCTCCGGTGATTTACTGGAAGACGGCGACGATATTGACGAAACAGAACCGGCTTTTGATCTGGAATCAGCCATTGGACGTTTTATTTTCGGCAACGTCTAGCGCTGCTTAATTTTTAACTGCTACAAAACTCGGGAAACATAAGCGCTGTATTTAAAAACAATTTGAACTACCACTAATCAGGCAGGTTATTTAATATGAATGCTTCATTTGTCATCAATTCCGTGCGCAGGCTTATGACCTGCACCCTGGCCGTGGCCATGCTGCTCGGCTTCTTTGCAGCTGAATCCAAAGCGGACCCGGCTGCGGACGCAAGAACCGCACTTAAAACCGCCATTGACGAAGTCCTTGATCTGATCAAAGACCCGGCCTTTACCAATCCGGCCACCCGAGAATCCCAGATTGACAAGATCGATCACAAAGTACGCAATATTTTTGATTTCTCGGAATTTTCCGCCCGCACCGTGGGCCGCAACTGGAAGGGGTTCAGCGAAACACAAAAGAATTCGTTCATCGATGCTTTTGCGCAGTTGCTTCGCGCCACGTATATCGACAAAATCGAAGGCTATGACGGCGAGCAAGTTCTCTACCTCGGTGAAACCGTGGGCACCAAAGGCGACAAGGTGGAAGTAAACACCTCCATTTCCGTAAAAACCCAGGAAGCGCCCATCAAGGTTTCCTACCGCATGCTGGATAAAGGCAACTGGGTTGTTTACGATGTAATTATTGAAGGGGTCAGCCTGGTGCAAAATTATCGCACCCAGTTCAACGACCTGCTGCAAAAGGACGACCCGGACGCCCTTATCGCCAGGGTCACCAGCCGGGCGCAGGAATTGCGGGAGCAGAACAAAACTCCACAATAATACGTCTTTATAACCGGAATTTGCCAGGGGCCGTCAGGCCCCTTTTTTATACTGTCGGAAATTAAACGATATTTTTTTATCAAACAATATCGAGTTCTTGTTGCCTTTTTTCCAGCTGCCGCGGTTTCCGGCGCATCTTTTCATTTTACAATTACCCCGGAATTCTTTAAAGATAGCCAGATTTTATTACAAAGAAACGGCAGTCTGAAAATCACATCACCCTCTGCTGGGTATGGATATGAAGATTCCCGAGCCGCCAAGGCCTAAACTGAAAACGCCAAGCTGGGCTCAGCGGGCGAGCGTCCATTATACAAGCACAAGTGATCCTGACGTCCCGACCGTTACCGGGCAGGACGTTTTTTCGTGCAAAGTATCGCTGACAGCAATTATTTTTTTGGCCGACAAGGCAACGTCCATATACATAAAATTGGTAAACAACACCGACCGGTGGGGGAAATCGGAATACTTCTAAAGAGCATGGAGTGAAAAGAATATCGTTTTTTATTTTGATCTTCGCTATGGCCGGGTTAAGCGGCATTGCCGCCAAAGCTGCCGGGTTCGGACTCTATGAGTTCAGCGCCAGAGGCAATGCCATGGCAGGCACCACCGCCGCCCGCGACGCCACCCCTGGCGCAATGGCCATGAACCCGGCCCAGGTAGCCCGGGTGCCCGGCATTCAGGTTGAAACCGGGTTTACGGTGATTACCGCCGGCGCCGATGTAACCTATGATAATGTGGACACCCATACCGATCGCCAGTACTTCTTTGTACCGCACGCCTACATGACCTATGAGCTCAATGAAAAATTTACTTTGGGCGTGGGCCTGTTCTCTCGTTTCGGCCTGGGCAACTCCTACCCCAAAAACTGGGTGGGCAACACCGAAATATATGATATTACGCTCCAGACAATGTCCCTGCAGCCAACCCTCGGCGTCAATGTGAACGAATGGCTGAGCTTGGGCATCGGCGCGGAAATCATGTGGCTTGACCTGGACATGCGCAATATGGTCGATACCGGGGTCGGCAAGGTTCGCAACAAAGTTTCCGGCGACAATTACGCAGCCGGCTTTACTTTGGGCGCACATGTGCACCCGGTGGACTGGCTGGGTTTTGGCGTCAGCTACCGCTCCCCCATCACCCACAATCTTCAGGGCAAAGCCAGATTTGACAAAACGGGCATAAACCCGCTTTTTGCAGGCGCTTTTGGGCAGGCTTTCGCGAACATGGACGCCAAAGGCTCAATCACCCTGCCCGCGCAGACCATCCTGGCCCTTGCCATAACCCCCTGGGAAGACTGGACCTTTGAATTTGACGCCATTTATACGCAGTGGAGCTCTTTCGATAAACTGAAAATTGATTTTGCGGAAAACCTGCTGGAAGGGGTGCCCGGCAGGAATCCGGTGTATTCCTCCGAAAAACGTAAAGACTGGGACGATGTCTGGCGTCTCGCCTTTGGTGTTGAATACCGGATCACGGACTGGCTTGACCTGCGCGCGGGCTATGCCTTTGACAAATCCCCCATGCAGAGCCATGCCATGGATGCGCTGATTCCGGCGCATGACCGTCACTTGTTCAATGCCGGTTTCGGCCTGCACTTTGACGACTTCAACCTCGATTTTGCCTATACTTACCTGAATGCCACGCGCTTCAGCGGCACCACGGTTGATAATAAACCCATCAAATATCGCGGCGCCGACGGGCACATGTTCGCCACCTCCATAGGCTACAAATTCTAACCGAAACAGCATAATTACGGCCTTATTTGAATTGCTTTAGCTGACAAAAGGCCATATT
>CAZNBK010000285.1:2847-3258 GCA_964571105.1 uncultured Desulfovibrionaceae bacterium | reverse complement strand
GATAATATTCGGCCATGGTGCAGCCGGAATAGGCCGCGATGTATTGCAGCGGGGCCGGGTCTGCCGCAGTGGCCGAGATAATGGTGGTGTATTCCAAAGCGCCGTATTTGCGCAGGGTGTCGGTTACCAGGGCAACCGTGGACTTTTTCTGGCCGATGGCCACGTAGAAGCAGTGCACGTCGCTGTCTTTCTGGGCCAGGATGGCGTCTATGCACACAGCGGTTTTGCCGACCTGACGGTCGCCGATGATCAATTCGCGCTGGCCGCGTCCGATGGGGGTCATGGCGTCAATGGCCTTGATGCCGGTAACCAGGGGTTCGTGCACGGACTTGCGGGCGATAATGCCGGGGGCCTTCAATTCAACAGGGCGCAGGTCGCTTGAGTCAACCGGGCCCAGGCCGTCGATGGGCT
>CAZNBK010000285.1:0-2837 GCA_964571105.1 uncultured Desulfovibrionaceae bacterium | reverse complement strand
ATGACCGCGTCGCCCACGGGCACCGAGAAGATGCGACCGGTACGTTTGACCGGGTCGCCTTCCTTAAGGTCGGTGTCGGGGCCGAGCAGGGCCACGCCCACGTTATCTTCTTCCAGGTTGAGAACCATGCCCATAAGGTCGCCCGGGAATTCCAGAAGTTCCATGAGCATGGCGTTGCGAACGCCGTAAACGCGGGCAATGCCGTCGCCCACGGTGAGCACGGTGCCGGTTTCGGACATGTCCACCCGTTGTTCGTAATTCTGGATCTGCTCCTGAATGATTTTACTGATTTCTTCAGCTTTGATCTGCATGGTCCTATTCACCCCGTTTGATTTGATCCTTGAGGATGTTTATCTGCGCCTTGAGGCTGCCGTCCAGTACCCGGTCTCCCACCCTGAGGACGAGACCGCCAAGAATTTCCTGATTTACCTGGAAATCCAGGGCAATCTCTTTGCCCGAGATTTTTTCCAGATGCGTCTTGATGCCGCGCTGTTTATCCGCGGAAAGCGGCACGGCTGTGATCATTTCACCGCGCAGCACGCCGGACTGGTCGTCCAGCATGGCGGCGTACGAGGCCGCGATGTCCGTGATGGACGGCAGCCGGTTTTTATCCGCCAGAAGCAGGCAGAAGTCGCGGACCATGGCGCCTGCTCCGGTTTTGTCCAGAAGTTGGCTTATAACCTGACGCTTTTCCGTCACAGAGAATAACGGCGAAGAAATGAGCCCCGCCAGGGCCGGGCTGTCTTTGAGAGCGCCGGCCAAACCGGCCAGCACCTCGGCGTTGGCCGCCAGTTCATCCTTGCCTTTGGCCTGGCTTAAGGAGAACAGAGCTCGTGCGTACTTGCGTGCTACGGCTTGGTTGCTCACTGCAGCACCACCTTTTCCAGATATTTATCGATAAGTTTCTCGTGGTCCTTGTCGCTCAATTTTTCCTTGAGCATATTGGACGCGGCCTCGGCCAGAAGGTCCGCCATCTGGGCGCGCAGCCCATCAATAGCGGTTTTGCTTTCGTTATCTGCGGCGAATTTGGCCTGGTCCACAATCTGACGGGCCTGAATTTCGGCTCGTTCGATAATGGCTTTTTGCAAGGCTTCGCCCTGGGCGCGGTAATCGGCCAAAATAGACTCGCGCTCGGATTCGAGGTTGGCGATGCGGCTTTCCACAGCCTTTAACTTGGCCTGAGCTTCGGCTTTGCGGGCTTCCAGGCCTTTGAATTCATCGGCGATCTTGTCGCGACGGCCAGTGAAGAACTTGGCCACCGGCTTGCGCAGCAAAAAATACAGGGTGCCGACAAACAGGACGAAGTTGCCCACACGCCACCATACCGTCGACCAATCCCTGTGCTCGGCCAATTGTTCCGTGGCGGCATACGCCACGGTATTGATCACGGCAATGATTGCCAGGTTGGGGAGTATGGATTTCAGAAACTTTCTCACGCTCGTTCCTCCTGCTGCGGCAATTAGGCCGTTACCTTTTCCATGATCTGGCGGGCCATGGGTTCGACTTCGCCGCGCAACGCGGCCAGAGCCGTATTGCTTTCGGCCTCGACCTGTTCGCGGGCGGCCTTGAGCTGGCCTTGCGCTTCTTTGGTGGCTTTGGCGGTGATTTCATCGCCCTGGGCCAGCGCCTGGACGCGGATGGATTCGCGGCTGGCCTGAGCCTCTTCGCGGGCCTTGGCCAGGGCGTTTTCATATTGAGTCAGCTTGTTTTCAGCGGAATGGAAAAAGTCTTCGGATTCGCCAAGAAGAGCTGCGGCGGCTTCTTTGCGTTCCTGAATTATTTTGCGGATGGGCCTGATGAGCAGAGGATTGAGCAGGACCAGTACAATAAGAAAATTGATTAGCTGGATAAAGAAGGTAATGTCCAGATCTATCATGCCGCAACTCCTGTTTAATTAAAAACCGGTTGAAATAACCCGCGACACTCAGCCAAAAAATCGGTCAAATGCCGGGGCTGGCCGGGGGAATCTACAGGCCCAATCCGACCATTGCCAAGTAGGGCAACATTATCCGGTGCATGCATTGCTACATAAGGCGCTGCCCGGGGCTGCCGGGCAAAATGTAAGTCCTATTCGTTTAACGGACTTAACCAAAGCTGTCAAAGTTTTTCTCCCGGTGGGGTTCTTTGCCTTTAAAGCCGCCCGGAATAATGCCTGGCCTGAGATTGCCGGGCGGCTGCGCCGCTGAAAACAGGAAAGCACATAAGCTTGTCGACAGATAAAAAAAGCGGACAACAGTCTGAAACCAGGCTGTTGTCCGCAAGGGTTGAAATAGGGGGAATGCTCAGTTGACCACAGATTCCTGGTCGAGAATAATGGTCGGTTCTTCATATTTACCGGCGGACAGGCTCTCCAGCTCTTGCTTTTCACGAGGGGTCATCATCAACTCGCCGTCAAATTTAGCGCCTTCTTCCACTGAGAGAACCGGAGTTTGCAGGTTGCCGGTGACCACGGCTGATTTATGGAGCACGACCTTTTCTACGGCGTTGATCTCTCCGTTGATGCGCCCGTTACAAATCACCGAACCTACGCGGAGCGTGCCTTCAATGGAGGCGTTATGCCCCACGATAAGCGTGCCTTCGGAGTTGATGGTGCCGGTGAATGTGCCGTCGATGCGGATGGCGCCCGGAAAGGTCAGCGTGCCGTTATAGTTGGTTCCCGCGCCTAAAAAAGCGTCAAAAGTTTCCTTGCTCATGTCAGTCTCCTGCTGATCCTGTCCTCCGTCCGCATCCGACCATTGCCGCCGGGACGTGGAATACAAGGCCCCAAGTGGTTGACCAGGACCCGCTTGCTCAAGTTGTGGATGACCACCATAAATCATCTATTTGGAAAATCAAAC
>CAZNBK010000284.1:0-3268 GCA_964571105.1 uncultured Desulfovibrionaceae bacterium | reverse complement strand
CAGAGTAACAGTCTATTATATCAGTTTTTATTAAATGTTCATAAGTAAGCGCTAGTTCGACAGACTTTTGCTCAACCTCGTGCCACCATTGCGAAATTTGTTCAGCCTTATCTGTCTGAGACGATAATGACATGACAGGTATACTTAAACATTTTATTCTTTTGTTCTTAGAAAACTCTTTGAATTTTTCTTTCAAATATTTCCAATTGCTCACCTCTGTAATGACATCAACAAGTGCGATATATAAAACTGGATGGATAAGCTGGAATGGTCTCCAAGCATATTTACCGTCTTTATTTGCAAATAACGTATAATTTACATTTTCATATTCACGCGGTTTTTCTATCAAGTCACTTAAATTTTTACCATTTAAAGCTTTCTCAACTTCTCCAAGTAGGATAGAAAATTTAAAATATGGCGGCAGATCAAGGTTAAAATAGCTTTCCTCGCGCAAAAAAAACTCTCTTGCCTTTCTAGAAGAAATTCGTAGGACGCTTTTCCGTAATTGCTGCCCTGAGGCTTGTGAAGTCATTCCTCCCCCCTAAAACAAAAAATGCTTCTCGAGTTTTTGATTCTGCTTTCGAACGGTACTAAATTGGAATATAATTTTTCCAGAGAAGTGAAATATATCCCTTCCCTAATATGTTCTCAACTCGCCATTATAAGCTGGTGGGAATAGTGGTGGGAATAAAATTTATCAAGAAAAAGGGCTTACGATTTTTATCGTAAGCCCTTGGTATTCTTGGTTGCGGGAGGAGGATTTGAACCTCCGACCTTCGGGTTATGAGCCCGACGAGCTACCAGACTGCTCTACCCCGCGACATGGTGGCTTTGAAGAAATCTCTCCATCGCCGTAAAGAAGGAATATACGGTAGCAAGTGCCGGGTGTCAATATATGTGAGGATTTTTTTTGACGCGCACAAAGGCGTGAGGCGGCAGTCTTTCCCGCATTTTGCCCTTGTAAAGCATATTTTTTTGTGGATTTTTATTTCAAGCTCTTGCAATCGGATGGCGTTGGAGTAAACTAGCCGCGGCAATGAGGAGGCGGCGGCGTTGACAAGTTGACAGGCTGCCGGATGAGATGGCTTTCAGTCCTGATTTTTCTTTGGCGCTAGCCAGACATGCCGGTCGGATCATGGCCGGTCTGGGGTGTTGCGTCTTTACACTGCTGCTGACAGTTACCCCGCCCCGGGCCGAAGAGCGGTCCGCACCCGTGCACCTCGGGCTTGATCTCATGCAATTGGGCATTTCCAACGATATGTGCGCCCTCACCTTTGACGACGGGCCCAGCCGCTATACTCCGCAACTTCTCGACACCCTGGCCGAATACAATATTCCGGCCACCTTCTTTGTGGTCGGCGCCAATGTTGAGCGCTACCCCGGCACCATCCGCCGCATGCTCGCCGAAGGGCATGAGGTGGGCAATCACTCCTATTCGCATATTGCCTTGCGTAAACAATCGCTGCCCGAACAGCAGGCCGACCTCATGCGCCTGGATGCCATGTTGCGCGAACTTGGC
Organism: uncultured Desulfovibrionaceae bacterium; assembly: GCA_964571105.1. Taxonomy (GTDB): domain Bacteria; phylum Desulfobacterota; class Desulfovibrionia; order Desulfovibrionales; family Desulfovibrionaceae; genus JAVBRZ01. Next base: position 1,749 of record CAZNBK010000284.1, on the reverse strand, counting down.
GCCAATCCCCGGTTTGTGCGACCACCATTTGGCTTTTATGACCACAATACCCTCAACGTGGTCCAGGAAATGGACGGGCATATCGTGATGTGGACCACGGACAGTCAGGACTGGCGCAAAAATTTCGACCTGGAAGACATCCTTTGCAACATGGAGTCGCTGTATCTGGGCGCTCCGCTGCGCGGGGTATTTCTGTTCCATGACACCCACTATCTCACCGTGCAGCATATGCCCGAAGTTCTCGACGCCCTGAGCGCCGCCGGCTGCCGCTTTGTGACCCTGTCAGAATATATCGACAGCCCCATGTCCTCGTCGGACAGCATCCCGTCCACCCTGGAAGCGCACCAGGATGCCCCCTATAAAGTCAATTTCATTCTCGACGGTCGTCTCAGCCCCGTGGCCCAGTGATAAAAAATAAGGCGGGGAAACCCTTGTGTTTTTCCCCTGCCGAGCCGCACACACGAGCAGGCTATTGCACAAAACCGGGCGGCAGGTCGCCGGGGGCGATTTCATCCTCAACGCCGGGTTCATAGGCAGCGCCTTCTTTGGGCAGCAGGTTGAGGCCCTGGGCCAGGGCTGCCTGTTTATAATTGAGGCTTTCCAGGCGCAGAGCGCCATCGGGCCTGGCCAAAACGGCCTTGGGCGAAGCGGGGCAGTGATATTCGCAGTAGCCGCAGCCGTAGCAGGCTTCTTTTTTGACCACGGGCACGGGCGCAGACACGTTGTGGACACGGACCAGTTCAATGGCTCCGTATGGGCAGACCTCCTGGCAGACCACACAGGAGCGCCCTTCCGCATAGGCGATGCACCGGCGCTGGATAACTTCAGCCGTGCCGATTTTGGCCCACTTCTTTTCGCTCAAGCTCAGGGGCATGAGGGCATGTGTGGGGCAAACCTGGCCACAGGCATTGCAATCCGGCTCGCAGGGGCCGCGTTGCGGTATGAGCTCCGGGGTAAAAATATCTTCCACCCAGGCTGTGCCCCAGGCCGGTTGCAGGCCGTTGGAGGGGCAGGCTTTCATGCACAGGCCGCAGCGGGTGCACTTGGCCAGGAATGCTGCTTCGGGGGCTGCGCCGGGCGGGCGCAGCAGGTTTAGGGGCCGGGCATTGGGGCCGGTGTTGCGGGCCAGCAGGCGTTTAACGCTTATGAAATGGATAAAACCCAGCAAACAACCTCCGGCTGTGGCTCCGATAAAAGCCCGTCTGGAAGGCAGGGTGCAGGTAAAAGGCGTATCCGGCTCCTGCTCCAGGATGTCTTCTTTAGCTTCGGCCCGCACCGGGCGGCGTAAAACCGGGGCCGGGATCATATACTCAGGCGCGGCAAGCTCGCCCTGGCTGCTAAAGGAAAATTCGACGCCCTTCACCGGGCAGACGTCCACGCAGGTGCGGCAGGCAGTGCATTCTGCGCGGGCCGTGGTGATGCCGTCCGGAGCAATGGCCGAAAGCGGGCAGGTACGGGTGCAGCGCCCACAGCTTACGCATTTTTTCACCCGCCGCCGCCAAAATGCAAACCGGGATAAAAAACCGATAATGGCCCCGGCAGGGCAGACATAGCGGCACCAAAAGCGGGGGCGGACCAGTTCCATTAAAAAGAAGAACCCGAAAAAGATCAGTAAAAATGTAAGCCCGGAATATGTGCGGACGTCAAGAACAGTGTACTGGAGCGCACTGCCGGAGGTGAGCGCCCGCACGGTTTCCAGACCCAGGCCGCCCAACTGGAGCATTAACGGCTGTATGCACAGCAGATAAA
>CAZNBK010000283.1:0-3297 GCA_964571105.1 uncultured Desulfovibrionaceae bacterium | reverse complement strand
AGATTCGAGGCTCGCTGCGCGAAAAACGTGGTTTTCGCTTGCTCCCCTGCGGGGCCGGCCACATCCTGTGGCCGATATTTTCCGCCTAAGTCTTTGGCAAGCGGTAGTTGCTATAAGTCCACGCTCGGGTCAAAATCCAGGCATTGCTGTTGCAACCTCTCCATGAGTCGCCCCAGATGCAGGCCGTCCACAAAACCGTGGTGAGCGGTGCAGGAAACCGGCATGCTCATGCGCTTGCCCTGCCGGGTATATTTACCCCAGGCCAGCCGGGGAACGGCATCGCTGGCCGACAGCTCCAAAGGCTGGATAAAATCGCTGAAATTAAGCCAGGGTAAGGCCGAGGTATAAAAGACATCCAGGCGGTCATTGCTCAAAAATTTGGCGGCCAAAGCCTGCCCGGCAGCTTCCTTGACCCGAAGGGCGAATTCTTTGAATGGGCCCGCGCTGGCCGTTCGGGCGAAATAAAACAGCTCGCTGTCCTTATCCAGCACGGTCCAGGAAGGGTCCACCTGCGCGCAAAGAATTACTTCGCCTTGCCCGGTAACCCTATAGCGAAAATTTTCCAGCGCGTTCATGGCCTGGGCAGACATGTACAAAAAGGCCGCGAAAAAACTGACTCCGGCAGACGCGCAGCGTTCATGCGCCGCTGTGATATCCAGATGCACGGTCACGCCCACATAAGGAAAACCCCCGGCGCTATACAGCCGATAATGCGCACTCCGCTCCCAGGAGCCGAGGTCCACCGGCGACCACGAATAGATAGTGTCCATACAAGCAGAATCCTTGCCGGTTTTGAGTTATCCGCCCAGTTGCGGGCGTACCGGCCCGTAGTCTTTTACTTTTTGCCGCAACCCCCGGATGCGGGCTTCCACGGCCTCGGGGTTGGGGTAAATGCTTTTGATGGATTCAAAGATATCCAGCGAGCGCTGGAAGTTGCCCTGCTCTTCCTCAAAATCGGCCAGAGCAAAAGCGCCGAGCACTTTTATTTCCATGGGCGCCCCTTCCAGCCTGCCCAGCTCGACAAGATAGATTTTAGCCTGCTGCCCCTGGTCGTCCATCATGAAAACAATGGCCAATTCATAAAGGCAAGCCGCCTTGACCGGCACGCCGGTATCCATCTCCAGACAGGCGCGCAAATTGCTCACCGCCAGATCGTTGTGCGAATACAACTGAAAAATTTTGGCGAGCTTGAGATGGAGCTGCCCTTTTTCGGCCTTGCTTAGGCCCGGGAAGGCCAGTAAGCGCTTCCAGGCGTCCAGTGCCTGCTCCCAGCGGTGCCCGGACTCATAGACCTCACCCAGGCGCAAAAGAGCAACCCTGCCCAGCTCAGGATCTTCACTGTACTCCAAAGCCATTGCCTCCAGGATATCCGTGGCCAGGCGGTCGTCATTGCGAATGGACAAAGCGATATCCACCAGGCGCTCCCAGGCTTCCCAGCGTTGCGCGCCTTCCGGATTTTGTTGCAGATAGCGCTCGTATTGGCGCTCGGCATCGAGAAATTCTTTACGGGCAAAAGCCTGGCGCGCCTCAAACAGATCATCGTCGGGTTTGGCCGGCTCGTCAGTGCAGGCTGTCAGACATAAAAACGTCAGCAGCAAAAAAAAGATATGGGTAAGATTTCGGACCAAAACTCCGCTCGCACAGTCTCCAGGAAGGTTCAGGAGGGAGAGAATTCAGGAGAGGGAAACTCAGAGTTTCCCTCTCCTGGTTGTATCACTCTGTTAAAATGCGCTAGTCGCAACTGCCGCTTTCACTGACCGCATCGAAACCGGCCACCGTGCTGCCTTCATCCAGAGAAACCAGGCGCACGCCCTGGGTGGCGCGGCCCACGGTGCGCACATCATCCACGCCCAGGCGGATCATTTTGTTGCCCGAAGTGAGCAGCACCAGACAGTCGTCCTCGGTAACCGGCATGGCCCCGATTACTCTGCCGGTTTTGGGCGTAACCTTGAAGTTGATAATGCCCTTGCCGCCGCGGGTCTGAACCCGGTAAAGCTGCAGTTTGGTGCGCTTGCCGTAACCCAGTTCGGACACGGTCATTACTTCCGGGTCTTCGTTTTCCTTGACCGTGACACAGGCCACCACATCGTCGCCGGGTTGCAGGGCTATGCCCTTAACCCCGGCTGTATCGCGGCCCATGGGCCGGGCATCGGCGCAATTAAAGCGAATGGCCATGCCCCCGGCAGTGGCCAGCATAACTTCGCTGGTTTCATCCACCTGGCGCACGGCAATGAGCTCGTCGCCCGGGCGCAGAGCCGTGGCAATGATGCCGGTGCGCCGTGTGCGCGCATACAGCGAAGCCGCCGAGCGTTTGATCATGCCCTTGCGGGTGACGAACAGGAAATAAATATCCGCATCAAAGTCACGCACAGGCAGCACCGTGGTCACCCATTCTTCGCCTTCCAGAGGCAGAATATTGGCGATATGCGTGCCCCGGGCCGTGCGGCTGCCTTCCGGCACATTGTAAACCTTAATCTGGTAGGCCCGGCCTTTGTTGGTAAACAGAAGCAGATGCTGATGGTTGGTGGCGGTGAGGAAATCCTGCACATAGTCGCCGTCCGTGGTGTTCAGGGCAGCAATGCCCTTGCCGCCGCGCTTCTGCTGCTGGTAGTGGTCCAGGCTGGTGCGCTTCAGATAGCCGCGCCGGGACAGAGTGATGACCACATCCTCATCGGGAATGAGATCTTCCATATCAATGCCGTCCAGGCTTTCCGCGAGTATTTCCGTGCGTCGCGGGGTGGCGTAGGTATCTCTGATTTTTTCGGTTTCTTCGCGAATAACCGAAAGGAGCACGCTTTCGTTTTCCAAAATGGAATTAAAGTATTCTATGCGCTTGAGCAGCTCTTCATACTCTTCAATAATCTTTTCGTGTTCAAGGTTGGTCAGCCGTTGCAGGCGCATATCCAGGATGGCCTGGGCCTGGGCTTCGGAGAATTCAAAACGAATCATCAATTGTTCTTTAGCTTCCGGAGGTGTTTTGGAAGCGCGAATCAGGGCGATGACTTCGTCAATATTGTCAATGGCCCGGCGCAAGCCTTCCAGAATGTGCGCCCGGGCTTCGGATTTTTCAAGGTCAAAACGAGTCCGCCGGGTGACCACCTCACGGCGGTGTTCCAAAAAGTATTCCAGGGTCTGCTTGAGAGAAAGCAGCTGCGGCCTGCCGCCGACCACGGCCAGCATGTTCACCCCGAACGAGGTTTCCAGAGGCGTGTACTTATACAGGGCATTGATGACAATATCCGGGATAGTGCCGCGCTTGAGATCGAGCACGATCCGAATGCCTTTGCGGTCGGATTC
>CAZNBK010000282.1:1752-3352 GCA_964571105.1 uncultured Desulfovibrionaceae bacterium | reverse complement strand
GCAGGTGGTTTTGTATTTGTCCGGGTTGATGATGGCTTCGCCGCCGGAAACATAACTGATTTCCATCTCAAACAGCTCATCGCCCTCGGACAGAGTGTCGTTGATGATCTTGACCCGAACCTGGGCCTCCAGGGCGCCCTGCGGGATAACTACGGACAGAGAGTCGGTCAGAAAGTCGGTGATTTCGGCCCCGGACGGCCCGCCAACGAGCTTGGGCGTGAGGATGACCGTGACATCTTCGTCGGCAATGTCGGACAGGCGCACGGTAAACACGGCTTCGCCGTTTTCCGGCACATAGGCGTCTTCAAACTTGTCCAGGGAAACGTACAGTCCCTCATGATCCTCATCAATGACGGTGGTGATGCTGTCTTTGCCGCCCACAATGTCGGGCGCGGCTTCATTGCCCTTAACTTCGGTGATGGTGATGACAAAGGCTTCGTCGGGCACTTCCGTATAGTTGATATTGTCGTCGTCGTAATGCTTGCGCCCCACTTCGGTGATGTTGTCCGGCTTGACCTTGACCGGCAGCTCAAAGCCGCTGGCGCCCTTGTTGAGAACCACCGTAAGCTCGATACCGCCGCCCTTGGGGGTCCAGGAGTAGTCGTTAATCGCCTTGCCGTTGCCTTTCTGAGCCTCCAGGGCGTCCAGATACACGTAAAAGTCGTCGGTGTAAGAGGCGTTGTAGCCATACTGGTTAAACTCAGCGCCCAGGCCGTGTTCGCGGGGCAGAATGGTCAGAGTGACGGTGATTTCTTCCTCGCAGGGGAAGAGGTAAAGATCGTGGTTGCCGCTGTCGATTTTGGCCGAACCGTCCGCGCCCCGCTCCCTTACTTCCACGTGATAAGTGATGGTCCGCTCCACACTGGGGTCTTCCAGAACAATGGCGTTGCGGTCGCTGCTGTCATATCGGCTGTCGTTGTTCTCGGGGTGCAGCGGGTCGTTGCGGTCTTGCCAGCGTTGGCTGCCGGATTGGTTTTCGTTGCCGCTGCCCGCCCGAATGGTAACCAGGGGGCCGTCCAGGCGGGAGTGCTCCGTGCCCGTGCCGTGCTGCGGAGGGCAGGGGTTGAGCGTCGGGTTCGCATCGGCGGGCCAGTCCTGGGTATCGTCCACAATCACCGCTTCGGCACTGCCCTGGCTTGAGCTGACGTGGTAGTTGTTGTTGACGTTGGCGGCGTTATTTTCGGGTTTGATGCTCACCCGAACAGTTTCATTATTCTCATCAAAGCGGTCGTCATTGATGGGCACCTTGACAATGGCGCTGGTTTTCCCGGCCTCGATGAGTACAGATGGCGGTCCGGTAAAGTCCGTGCCCGGCGTGGCCTTGTTCGCGCCGGAGGTGGTATCCCAGGTCAGGTACAGGGTGATGTCCTGCGTGGCCGGCGAGCTCAGGGAAATGGTGAATTCCATTTCGTTGCGGCTGCCCCCGACACCGGTTTCCGAGTAGTATTTGACCACCGGGGCAATACTCACCGTGGGCACATCCACAATGGTCACCGGCGGCAGGACGGCAGCGGGATCAAAGGACGCTTCGTTGCCGGCCACGCTGCCGATGGCCACATTGACCTGCTCGTGCACGTAGTTTTCGCCGTTTTTGTCTGCT
>CAZNBK010000282.1:0-1713 GCA_964571105.1 uncultured Desulfovibrionaceae bacterium | reverse complement strand
CGCCTCGGCCTTGCAGCGAAAGCCAATGCTGTTGCTGCCTGGCGGGATGGTGATTTCCAGTTTGCTGCCCCCGGAAGTGGTGGGCAACTGAGTGCTGCCGCTGCTGTTGTAAAATTTGAAGTCCGTGCCGGAAGTGGCCGTGCCGCCGATATCCAGGGTAACAGTGATGGCCTCGCGCTCACCGGTGTACGGATTGTCGGGGTTGGCGGCGTCCATCAGCTTCAGTTCGTAATTGACGTAACCGCCGTTTTCCTGAATCCGGCCTGCTTCTTCCGAAGAGATTACCTGCCCGGCTGCGTTTTTCAACACCAGCACCACCAGCGGACCTTCCAGGCTGCCGTGCGCGCTAGGCTCCGACCCCGCCCCCGGGGCTGTGGGCCAGTCGGTCGGGTCGTCGACCACGGTGCCGGTGACGGTCTTCTTGGCCGCATCCACATGATAACTGGCCGCAGGCTCGTTGCCGGAGGCCCCTTGCTCATGTTTCAGGGAGACGCTGAAATTCTTGTTGCCCGAGGTCAGGGCGTTGTCCTTGAGCAGCACCGTGCCGGTGGCGTTGGTCTTCCCGGCCTCGATAATTATGAATTCCGGATATGTGCCCTTGATCAGGCCGATGTCTGAGCTGCCCCAGTCCAGATAGACCTTGGTGTCAACCGTGGATGCCGTGGATAAATGCACGGTAAACGAGAAAGAGTCTTCGCTTTCCGAGAAATAGGTTTTAGCGGAGTCGTTACCGTCGGCATCGCTCAGGTTGATGGAGACCATGGGCACATCGACGATTTCCGTGTTCAGCGTGTTTTGCGCGCCCAGGCTGGCCTCGTTGCCGGAGACTTCTTTGATCTCCATGGTGAAGGATTCGCCGCTTTCATCGGCAATGGTATCCGGTCGGGTGGAGCCTTGGAAAACCGTGCCTTTGTCGCCTTCGGCGATCTTTACGGTCAGAGTGCCGTGGGTGGCGTCCGAGCTGTCGCGGGTGTAGGTGACTTTTCCGGCCTCAGCGGTAAATTCAAAGTCGCGGTTGGCGGAACTTGAATCCAGAATCACAGTGGCGGCGTCGCCTTTGACGTCAAGGGTGACGGTGATGTCCTGGCCGCAGGTATATTCCTTCCAACTGCCGTCGGGGTTGGTGGCCACGCTGCCGTCGGCATTTTTTTCGAACAGGGCCACCTTGTAGTAGACCGGGTCGCTGGTCTGCTCCAGCGTTTTCAGGCTGGTCAACGGTATTTTTCCGGTGGAGTCCTTGAGGATATTGCCCGCGGCATCGCAGAAAACGAGCATGACCAGGGGGCCGTCCAGGTTTGCATTGTTGGCCCCGCCGACGGTATCGTCAATAATGGTCACTTCCGCGCTGTTTTTGGTGCTGTGCACGGCATAGAGCTGTTGCGCGTCCGGTGTTGTCCCGCCGGCTGCAATGACGGTAAAGCTGAATCTCTCGGCAAGCTCGCTTAAAGCATCGTCATTGATGGGAATGGCGACTGTGGTGGAAGTGCTGTTGGCCGGGAAGGTTACCTTGAGATAATGGTTGGTGCCGTTCGTATAATAATTGGCATTGGCAGACAGGCCGCTCATGTTGAAATCGGCCACGGAGCTGCCCGTGTCCATAAGACCGATCTGCACCCAGACTTCGGTGTCGGTTTCAAAAGTCTGAGCCGCATTGTCCGTGCGCAGAGTCAGGGTCACCGCATCGGGCGAACTTTCGGAATAGGAAGTTCCCGG
>CAZNBK010000281.1:0-3354 GCA_964571105.1 uncultured Desulfovibrionaceae bacterium | reverse complement strand
ATGCACCATGTGGTGTTTGACAACAACACCCACCCCTGGCACATCGACGTCAACCTGGTGCCCATGCGCGCAGGCCTGTGCATGTATAACCCGGACTGGATCTCCATTACCGACGACATGTGGACCTTGTTTAAAAAGAACGATTGGGAACTTGTTCCTGCCGCTCGTCCTGTGTATATGCACAAAAATAGCGTGTACCTGACCGGCCTGTATGAAGGCACTTCCTGGATTTCCATGAACACCTTCTCCATCGACCCCAAGACCGTGTGTGTTGAAGCTCACGAAACCGCTTACTGCGAGCAACTCAGCAAGATGGGCATGGAAGTTGTGGAAATTCCGTACGAAGGCGTTATTCCCTTTGGCGGCGCCCTGCACTGCACCACCCTGGATGTGTACCGCGAAGGCGGCCTGGAAGACTACTTCCCCAACCAGGTTCCCGGCTATTAGTGCTTTTCAGTCGAACACGACGCACTAACAAAGGCCTGCCCGCAAGGGTGGGCCTTTCCTTTGGCGGATGCATCCACAAAAATGAATCAGAGCAGATTGACAGGATCTAAATCCAAAGACAGCCGCAACTGTGAACCGGCGGGCACATGATTTAAAACTGCGTTGTACAGTTGGCGCACCTGCGGCCACGATGCGGCCTTAAGCAGGCATTGATAGCGCTTTTGCCCGCGCAGGACGCTTAACGGAGCCGGAGCCGGGCCCAACACCGTTATGCCCAGTTCCGCGGCCTTGGCTTTAATCACTGCGCTTAACCCGGACAGCGCCTTGACGCCTCCGGCCCATTGCCGGGGAAACGACATGCGGATCAAAGCCAGGCGCACATAAGGCGGGTAGCCGCGTTGCTTACGCTTGCCTATTTCCAGCTCAAAGAACCCCGCATAATCCGTGGCCGCAAGGTACTTCCAGCAAGGGTTGTCCGGCATCCTGGTTTGAATGATCACCTGGCCGGGTTTTTCGCCGCGCCCCGCTCTGCCTGCGCTTTGCAGCAACAACTGGAACGTGCGCTCGGCTGCCCGATAATCCGGCAAATTCAGCCCCAGGTCTGCATCGGCCACTACCGCCAGGGTTACATTGGGAAAATGATGCCCCTTGGACAGCATCTGGGTGCCGACCAAAATGTCTGCCTCCTGCCGGGCAAAAGCAGCCAAAATTTCTTCCAGCCGTCCGGGGCGGCGGGTCGTATCCCGGTCCAAGCGGAGCACCCGCCCCCTGCGGCCTAAAAACGTGCCCAAACTCTCTTCCAGTTTCTCCGTCCCTTCGGCCATGGACAAATAATGCAGGCTCCCACAGCTTGAGCAAGGCGTCGGAAAGGCGGCTGTATGCCCGCAGTAGTGGCAAACCAGCCGTTCGCGTCCCTTATGAAAGGTCAGGCCGATATCGCATTGCGGGCACTTCAGAACAGTTTTGCAGGCCAAACAATACATCAGCGGCGCATAGCCCCTGCGGTTGAGCATAATTACCGCCTGCTCGCCCCGCTCCACAACAGTGCGCAGGGTTTCCAGCGTGGTCGGCGATAAAACGCCCTGCTGCGGATCAAGCCCGGAAATATCCACAAACCTTAACTCCGGCAGCGCTGCCCCGCTGATGCGCTTGGGCAGCTCACAAAGGCTGATGTTTTCCTGCCTGGCCGCCTGATAGGTGCGCACATCCGGCGTGGCCGACCCCAAAATCAAGAGCGAGCCGTCCTGCATGGCCCGGAAATAGGCCAAATCCTTGGCCTGGTAAATAAGTCCTTCATCTTGCTTGTAAGAGTCGTCGTGCTCCTCATCAAGAATGATCAAGCCCAGACGCGGCAGGGGCAAAAACAAACTGGACCTGGTGCCCACCACCAGACAGGGGCGGCTGTCTTCGTTCCGGCGGGCAACAGATGAAAATGTACGGAACCGGGCCAGCGGCGTCTGATAACCATGCGAAAAATATAAACAAGCCTCTGGCAGATATGCTTTGGCTTCGCGCAGGAGTTTCCAGGCCAGGGCCACTTCCGGGGCCAAAATCAAAACCGATCGCCCCGCAGCCAGGCACTTTTCGGCCAGCTCCAGATAAACCGCTGTCTTGCCGCTGCCGGTTACACCATGCAGCAAAGCCGTTCGCGCCTCGGCTGAGGCTGCATTGAGCAGCTCCTCCAGCTTCATGAGCGCAGCGCGCTGCTCAACGCTAAATTCAAAAGCACGCGCGGCATCATCCTGCCCGAAAAGCTCTTTCGGAAGCTCGGGCGGCAGCTCCAAATCCGAATCCCGGCAATACTCTCCCTCGTCCGGGGTTACCTCCACACGCACCAGGCCCTTTTTGATCAGCCCGCGTAAAACATCCCCATGCATCTGCCCAAGCTGCCTGGAGAGCTGGCGTCCGGATAAAGCGCCCTTGTCCCACAAACACTCCAGAATCTCCAATTGCCGCTTGGCCTGTGGGCGTATGGGCCAGGGCGGGTCAACCGCAATGGCGTAAATATCCCTGTCTTGATTTTCTTCTGATTTTTCGCGGATATCCGCCAGGCCCGCAAGCCAGGAACAACGCAATTCCAAAAGCTGCTCTTCCGTTAAGCCGACAAGCTCGCCCAAAGAAATGCTTTGCGGCAGCGCGCCCGATTCAGAGCCCATCACCCGCACCTGAACTTGAGCCTCTTTCAATCTTTGCGGCAAAACCGCGCCCAACACCCGTCCGGGGGTGACCATCTGAAACCTGGCCAAATGCTCAACCAGCTCCAGATAACGCTCCGCCAGCAGCGGCTTACGCTCCAGGGGCCACCAGATGGGGCGAAGTTTCAGCCCGGCCAATTGCGCATCAACCGGCGGGTCGACTTCTAAAATCACGGCGCAGCGCAGGCCTTTCTTGCCCAGGGGCACAGCCACCCGCAGACCGCGCGCCGTCATTTCTTCCGGAAACCACTTTGGAATCGTATATGTGAGCGTGCTGTACGGCGGACTAAGCAAAGCCGCCTTGACCGTGCGCAGGCCAGGGGCGCTTTGAAGTGAATTTTGAATTGAATTTTGTGCAGAAGGCAATGTTTGATCCCGGTGTAAGACAGATGCGGTACCGTAGCGCAGCGTGACTTTATCGTATACCTCTCGGCTCGGCGTCCTGCCTCTGACGCTCTGCGGACCTCATCCGTAAGGCTCGTTTGCTATCGCACTCGCCTAACGGCTGCTTCGCCGCTGGAGGCACTCGAGGGTCGCTTGTGAAAAACGTGGTTTTCACTGCGCGACCGCTGCGCGGCCACCGCCCTCCTGGCGGTGCCGGAGAATGTTGGCTTAATGTATAATTTCAAGGTTAGAATGCTCTAACTTAGCTTGACCTTATCGTATACCTCTCGGCTCGGCGTCCTGCCTCTGACGCTCTGCGGACCTCATC
>CAZNBK010000280.1:0-3363 GCA_964571105.1 uncultured Desulfovibrionaceae bacterium | reverse complement strand
TTTTCACCGTGATCCTGACCGATGACCGAGGCAAGGAGTGGCGTGTTGACCATGCTGAGGAGAGGATGCTGATTCAATCTTAGCGGGGCAGGTCTGTCCGGATCGGTGCACGGCTTAGCAACTGTCAACCCACAAGCATGATTGCATATACGGTTCACATCGGGGAGCCAGAAATTGCCAGCCCCTTCAAGACTGACCTTGAAGGGGCTTTTTTGCAACTGGTCAAAAGTGGTCAAATCTGATCAATAAGTTACGCACTTTTGCGTACAGTTTGAGGGCAGTTCTTACCTACAAAGCAGCCCCATCATAAAAAAAGGCCCCACGCCACAGCGTAGAGCTTTTAATTTTGAATTTTGCACCGCTCAAAGTTAAACGGCCCTAAGGCTCCCAGTCTATCTTGGCGGCCTTGGCCTGGCTGCGCTGCAACGCTCGCCGGATAGTATACAGCTTGCCGTCCTTGCTGAACCGCGCCCCGGTTTGCCGGAAATAAAAGGCCACTCCGGCTGCGCGGCATTGCTCCCGGATGTCCAGTATCCAGGCGTAATCGCAGGTACGGGCCTGCGGCCCGGATTCGCCGCCCACAGACACCGAAATGATTTTCGGCCCCAAATAGGCGCTCATATCAATGGGGCCAAGCAGGGGCTCGTTGATGACCCCTCGGGTTTTCAGGGGCAGGTCCAAAAAAATGGGCAGGCGTTCGTCGGCCCGCTTCTGATTTTCACAGGTGCAGTTGATATACACATGCTCCCAGCCTGTGCCCCAGTCAGGGGGCAGGACTTTCTCCAGGCGTTCGATGCGCTTGGTCAGAAAAATGAACAGGCAATCGCGGCGCTCGCGCATGATATCCCAGGCTTCCGGTCGCCAGGCATCGGCCTCCTCGGTTAAAAAATCCGAGGTAAAACAGGTGTAAACGGTTTCGCCCGAAGGGATTTTATATTCGCCTTTGCGGTTTTTACGGCTGGGCAGCGCAAAGGCTCGGTTTTTTGTTACCTGCGAAGCGTCAAAGCCAAAGCGCTCACCATTGCGGTGCACGTAACAATGGGCGCAGCCTTCACTTTTTTTGACGCAGCCGCGCCAGGGGTTCCACATCACGGACATGAACGGTAACAGTCCTCGCTATCGGCAAATCCGGGTATGCCTGGCCCGTGCATTTGCGCCGATGAATTTATAAATTAATCGTCGTTGTCCGGGGTATAATTTTCGTCGTCGTACATATCGTCATTTTCCATCTGCGCGATACTGCGGTCGCTGATGATTTTCACCACCCCGCCGTCGCGCATGGCCGCAAACTCCTGGCCGTCGTCATTTTCTACAATAAATTGCTTTCCCTCGGGGTATTGCCGCGCCAGGGCCTGGGACAAGTCCATCTCGGTTTTGTATTCGCCGAGCAGTTCCCGGCTGTCAAAGTCATGGGCTTTCCAACTCATATTCCACTCCTTTTGGTTTGCTTAATCTGATTATAAGGCTTTGCTCGTTCATAACAAGCTTTGCCCGTATTTTGAACTCCGGGCTGATCCGCGCTTGCCAGCTTGCTCCGGCGCGGGTATGACAAAAGAAAAATCGCTGGGAGTCGAGTATGAGATTTTGGGGCAAGGTCTGTCTGCTGGTTGGTTTGCTGGTGCTGGCAGCTGCGGGAGCGGCGTCGGCGCAAGGCAAGATCGGTTTTTATGACAATTTTTATTTCGGCATGGATTGGGAAGTGGCCGCAGCTTTTCCCCGGGTGGAGACTTGCCCGGACGGCGACCCTGCCGACGTGCTCTGCGCGGACCAGGCTCTTTTCTCCGGCCAGCGCTGGGAACGGCTTTTTTTCTTCACCGACCGTAAACTGGTGCGGGTGGTGTTATTTTCCGAGCACATTGAAAATCATTTCGCGGCGGCCTTGCGCTACATGGACAAGAATAATTTCAGCCTGGTGGCCCTGACCAACGCCCAGGACGAAACCCTGGACATTGTGGCTGCGCAGCAGGAAAAATCCGAAGAAGAACTTTTGGCTGCGGTTAATGCATTTGAAAAAGCCGCCATTGAGACGTCGCGGATCATGTATACTTTCTTTGACACGGCTTCCCGCCCGGCCAACTTGAGCAGCAAGGGCGGCTGGGCCGACTGGAGCGACGATGCCCCTGACTCTATGCGCATGGCCCAGGTGGAGTTGAGCATCCCCAACTATGTGCGGGTTACTTTTTCTGCGCCCAAGGCCAAGCTGCCGTAGAACTGCCTGGGTAGGGAAGCAGCGCAGACGCGGCTGACTCCGGTTACGGCTTTACCTTGAGCACGGCTTTGGTGACATCGCGTATGGCCAGAATCCGGTGCTGGTTATAGATATCTACGGCTATCTCGATGGTGCCGGTTGTGGAGCGGTTTTTATGCAGTCCGGTAACATAGGCGTGCCCGGTAAGCACATCGCCGGGGTAGACCGGCTCAAACCACTCAATGGCTGTGCTCCGACCGGCAATGAGGCTGTCCTGCCAGAGATTCATTTTTACAAATTCTGCCCACACGGCCATGAAGCTCATGACCCCGGGCGCAATCAGCCCTTTGAAGGCGGTGGCGGCGGCAAAGTTCTCGTCCAGGTGCAGGGGCAGAGGGTCGTATTCTCTGGCAAAGGCGAGCATCTTGTCTTTATCGATGGTCACCGGCGGGATATCAAACTGCTGCCCGATGTGAAAGTCTTGCAGATACATGAACGACAAATACCCGCAACCTGCGGATTGCGCAAGCCGGGGAACTGGGCCGGAAATCCGGTGGGGGCGGCTGCGCGCACGCAGCCGCAGATTGCCGGTGCCGCTACAGCCCCTTGCAGTAATAACGTTTTTTGCCCTGGGTCTTGCTGCCGTATTCAATGGCCTGCTGCGGGCAACGGTTTATGCAACCCAGGCACAGAGCGCAGATTTTTTTAACCCAAACCGGGCGTCCGCCCTGCAGTTCAATGCTGCGAGTGGGGCAAATGTCCACGCACAGGCCACAGCTGATGCAGGATTGCACGGTGGCATGAAAATGCGTGGTTTTGCGGCCTTTTTTGTTGAACAGCCAGTTAACGAAATTGCTTTTCAGGCCGGGCCAGCTGCCGGTGTCTGCCGCAAAACCGGTTTGCCGGTTGCGGATGCGCTTGCAGATGTCATCCAGTTTTGCGGCGGCCTTTTTGAGGCGTTGGGCATTATCCGCGTCCGGGGCGGTGTCGTGCGGGCCGATGATATAATTGCTGGGCAGGTCAAGGCCAAACCCCGCGGATAGCGGCCAGGCGCGGTTCAAAATTTCCAGCGTCTTTCCGGCTTCGCTTTCGTAAGTACAGATTGCATAGGTGTAAGCGCCATTGGCCTTCAGGCGCGAGGCAAAATCCACAATCAGGTCCGGCGCGCGCCAGGC
>CAZNBK010000279.1:0-3376 GCA_964571105.1 uncultured Desulfovibrionaceae bacterium | reverse complement strand
TGGGCACGATGGCGATGCCGTAGTTGCCGACCAGGGAGTAGAGCAGGTTGACGAACCAGATCAGCGGCTCGGAAATAAAGCCGAACCAGCCGTAGTCCATGGATTTGGTCAGGTTGCCGGGGGCCACGGACAGGTAGTCATATTCCTTGGGGCCCATGTAATAAGAAACGCTGTATTCCTGGGTGCTCGCCGGATTGATGGTTACAGCATTCTCTTCAAGCCGGATGCGGTAAATGTTGTCCTGAATGCGGCCCAGAAAAAGCACATCTTCACTGGCCGGCACTACAGCGGCCAAAAAGTAGTTGTTTTGTACCGTACCCCAACGCGATGCCGGGTTTTTCAAGCCTTCATCCGTGAGATCCTTGATGTCGCTTTCAGTGGATAGGCTGCTGCTCTCGGATAAATAGGCCATCTTGGTAATGTTGTATTTTTCGTCCGGCAGGCTCAGGCGGGGGGTGCCCAGGGCATAACTGACCTTGACCCCCACTGCGGCTGCGCCGGGGTTTTGCACATACAGTTTTTCCTGAATCACATACGAATCGGCGCTGAAGGTAAGCTCGCGGGTCAGGTTCAGGCCTTGAAAAGCGCCGCTGAAGGTCAGGGTAACCTGCTGGGTGCCGGAGATAGTGGTGACTTCCGGGGCGCTGCTTGTCCAGGTGTCTTCCGCCCAGGAGGCCTGGCCGTTGATATATACGCCAAGGCAGGAGGTGATGCCCATCTTGGAATCAACCAGGGCCACCTTGGAGTCGGCGTCCAGGGTTTCGTTGTAAGCGCTGAGGCGCAGATCTTTGATTACGCCGCCGCGGGGGCTGATTTCCGCCTTGATCAACGGGGTGTTTACGGTGATGACTTCACCGAAATCCGCCGGGGCTTCCATGGTTGTGCTGCTTGCCGCGCCGGTGTCGTCGGCCAGAATTGCGTCCGGCACATCAGAAGCCGTGCCGCTGGCCGTGTTTTGCACCGGCTGGGATGCAACCGTGCCGTTTTGGGCCGTTTGCCCGGCAGGCTGGGGGGGCGGCGGGTAGAGCATGGGGGTAAGGAAGTTCCAGGCGACGATGACCAGCACGCAAAGAGTAATAGCCAGAAAAGTTCGTTTCGCTTCCATGGGAAAGGCAGCCTTTTGGTCTGTGGATTAATCCTGATTCAAGGGCCTGTGAGCCCTTGTTGGTTATACGCCGGGAAAATCAGGGCACAGGGTCATAACCGCCCCGGCAACCGGGGTGGCAGCGTATAATTCGGGTAAATGACAATAACATGCCGCGCAAGACGCCGTGCCGCTCAATGGCTTCTTTGGCGTACTCGGAGCATGAAGGAACAAACCGGCAGCAGGCCGGCCAAAAAGGCGACAGTGCAAGCTGATATAAACGGATAAGGGCCATGCAGATTTTACGCAGGGCCAACTCAAATACTTTCATTCAAGTCTCCGTCAGCGGCTTGTGCCGACAACGGGGCGGGAGACAGGCTGGATAAACGGCTGATAACCGGCAGAAGATCGTGTTCCACGGCGTGCAGACAAATATGTCCGGCCCGCACATGTCGCTTGGGAACGATTACCAGGCGGGGAAGCAGTTCCTGATGCAGGCGTATGAATTCGCGTAAAACCCGTTTTATTCTGTTACGGTCAGGGGCATGGCCGAGTTTTTTGGTCACGGCTGTGCCCAGTTTCCAGGCAGGCTCATTAAACGGCTCAAGACGCGCAAAGACGACAAAATTTTTCGAGAAAAAACGTGCGCCCTGATCGTAGCAGGCAGCAAATTGAGCCCGCGTAAGCAGCCTGTGTTCTCGCCCGAAAGTTAAACTGCTAATCTTTTACGCCCCTTGGCGCGCCGACGTGCCAGCACAATGCGCCCGGAGGCGCTTTTCATGCGCACACGGAAACCGTGAGTTCTTTTGCGGCGGATCTTGCTGGGCTGATAAGTTCTTTTCATATCTAATTAACTCCTAAAGAAGTAAAGCGCTTACCTTTACCTTTCAAGCAAGACGCAGTCAAGGGGCTGGAGTAAGATTTTCCCGGCTTGCTCGGCGAAGGGCAGGAGTTTTCTTTGGTGAACCGGCGGTAAGCCTTGGGGTTAATCGTTGCCGCGCAGCATTATTATTCGGACAATAATGTGCGGCGTAATCTTTTTTTAGCAACCCATGATTTTCTCTTGGCAGGAATTTTCGCTTGTGCTATTGAAAAACACCTCGGCGAGACCCCTGGCCCCAAGTTGATTTATCACCAAGACGGCACAGGAAGGATCCGGGAGCAGGGGCTTGATTATGGCCCCATTATTGGTTTTTTGGGGAGGATGCCGTCTATCCGACCTTCCGACCCGGCGTTCATTGCCCCAAAGAATTGTCCTTAACCGCCGCGCCCGGCGCCGCGATCTTTCCGGAGGAGCAAATGAGCGAAATCATGGGCAAGGCCCTTACCTTTGATGATATCCTGCTGCTGCCCGGGTATTCGGAACATACACCCGATCTGGTGGATGTTTCCACCTGGCTGACCTCGCAAATAAAACTAAATATTCCCCTTTTATCCGCAGCCATGGACACGGTAACCGAGTCCGCCATGGCCGTTGCCATGGCGCGGGCAGGCGGAGTGGGCGTTATTCATAAAAACATGCCCCTTGCCCGCCAGGCCGAAGAGGTGCGCAAGGTTAAAAAATCCGAAAGCGGCATTATTATCGACCCCATCACTGTGGAGCCGGATTTTACCGTGCGCCAGGCCTTGCAGCTCATGGCCGAATACCAGGTTTCCGGGCTGCCCGTGGTCAAGGGGGATGCCCTGGTGGGCATTCTTACCAACCGCGATGTTCGTTTTGTGGAAGACCTGGAGAATACGCTGGTTAGCGAGGTTATGACGCACGAGCATCTGGTCACCGTGCCGGTGGGCACCACCCTGGATGACGCCCGCCAGCTGCTGCACGCCAACCGTATTGAAAAACTTCTGGTGGTTGATGAAAAACATCGCCTGCGCGGGTTGATTACCATTCGGGATATTCAGAAAAAAGAAGATTACCCCAATGCCTGCAAAGATGAGTCCGGCTCCTTGCGGGTCGGCGCGGCAGTGGGCGTTAATGAAGCGGCTTTGGCTTCGGCTGAGGCGCTTATTCAGGTTGGCGTAGATTTTTTGGTGGTAGACTCGGCGCACGGGCATTCACGTAATGTTTTGCGAACCGTGGAAGCGCTGCGCGACGCCTTCCCCAAATCTCAGATTATTTCCGGCAACGTGGGCACTTATGAAGGCGCCAAGGCGCTGTTCAAGGCCGGGGCCGATGCCGTGAAAGTGGGCATCGGGCCGGGGTCGATCTGCACCACGCGCGTCATTGCGGGCGTCGGTGTGCCGCAGATTACGGCGATTCACCAGGCCGTCGAGGTCGCCGAGAAGAGCCAA
>CAZNBK010000278.1:0-3405 GCA_964571105.1 uncultured Desulfovibrionaceae bacterium | reverse complement strand
CCTGATCATGCCCGAGCAGCCGGGGCAGGTCGCGGGCCAGGCCGTCGGAGACGTCCATGAGCGCATTTATGTTCGAATCGGCCAGGTATTGGCCCAGCTCCAGCAAGGGGCGGGGGCGCAGGTGCGCGGCGCGGGCCGCCGGGTAATTATCCGCGTCTCCGGCCTCCAGGCTGAGCAGGCCCACCCGGGCCAGGCCCGGCCCATGCGGGGCAATGCGGCCCAAAAAAACAGCGTCGCCTTTGCGGCAATTGGCGCGGCGCAAAAAGCGCTTGCCCGCTCCGGGTTCGCCCCAGGCCGTGATGCAGATGCCGATCTTATCAGCCCGGCTGAGATCGCCGCCAATGAGCGGCGCGTTGTATTGCCCGGCCAACTCGGCCATGCCCGCCAGCAGGCTGTCCACATAGGTGCAGTCAATATCCTTGGGCAGCATCAGGTTCATGTTCCAGCCCACCGGCTTGGCCCCGGCTGCGGCCAGGTCGGAAAAATTAGCGGCCAGGGCCTTGTAGCCGATGTCTCTGGCGGAAAAATAAGTTGTGCGAAAGTGCACGTCTTCCAGAAACAAATCCGAGGTCATGCACAATTGGGGCGGGCAGGCCAGCTCGGCGCAATCGTCACCCCGGCCCAGGAGCATGTGCGGGTGCCGGTTGGGGAAGTGCTTGTTGACCAGGGTCAGAAATTCGGCTTCGGAAGACAGGTTGCGAGTCATGGCGGCTTAGTTTTCCATGACCAGATAATCGGCCATGATCACTTTGAGGCCGAACCCGGTAAAGTTGACCCGGTATTTATCCGGCGGGATATGCTGCACAATTTTGCCCCGCCCGAAAATACGGTGGCGGCAGTAGCCCAGGCCCAGAGCGGAATTTTTGGGCAGGGCCGAAAGCACACCCGAGGGCGTTGCGGCTTCGTCCGGCCCGGCCTGGCTGTCCAGCCCGACTTGGCTGTTCGGCTCGAGGAGCCCCGCCGTTTGTCCTTTGCGGACGCGGGGGGTGCGAATGAGCGATTCCGGCGGCAGGGACGAAGTTTCGTTCCATGCCCCGCCCTGGCGCGGCAAGCTTTTATTCTCGATCGATCCTCCGCCGACATTATATAATACCCCGCCGTAGCCCTCGCGGTCTTCCGTGTACAAATTTACCGGCAGTTCCTGCAAAAACGGACTCATCAGCGCAGATTCATGCCCGCCCGCGCTGCGGTTGTACAGCGACATGGGCGAGAACAAAAACAGCCTGTCCTTGGCCCGGGTGCAGGCCACATACAAAAGGCGCCGCTCTTCCTCGAATTCGTCATTGTTGAGCAGGGCATGGCGGGATGGAAAACGGTCCTGAACCAGGTCGATAATCAGCACCGCAGACCATTCCAGGCCCTTGGCCGAGTGTACCGTGGACAGGGTCACGGCGGCATCTTCGTCGCCCCGCCCGGATTCCGGGCCGGGGTCTTCCAAGCACAGGTCAGAAATGAGCATGTCCAGTTCGGCATACGGCTCGGCAATGAGCAGAAATTCCTCCAGCCCCTGCTGACGGTAGGGATAATCGTCCGGGTAATTGCGTTCCAGAATGGGCTGGTAAAAATCGAGCACCTTGGACAGGCAGTCCACGGGCTTGAGTTGCGCGGCGCGCAGTTCGTCCAGAAAACGCAGGGTAGCCAGAAACTCGGTCTGTTTACCGGCGGCCTTGGTCAGGCGTTCGGCATCGCCGCTCACGGCGGCCTCGTAAATTTTGCGGGCGGTCTTGGGACCGATGCCCTTGTAAAATTCGCCCGCCCTGGCAAAAGCAGGCATGTCCAGCGGGTTGACCAGCAAGCGGGCCAGAGCCATGACGTCCTTGATATGGGCCGCGTCGGTATAGCGCAGGCCGCCGTATTTTTTAAAGGCAATGCCCGCCTTGTTGAGCTGCACTTCCAGGTTGAACGACTGGTAACCGGCCCGGAAGAGCACGGCTATTTCCCTGGCCGGAAACTCGTGCAGCAAGTCGCCGATGAGTTTGGCCGCCAGGTTTGCTTGCGAGAGATCGTGCAGGGGCCGGATGAGCTTGGGCAGCTCGGCGCTCTGGCGATTGGAATGCAGGTCTTTGCGGAAGCTCTCGCTGGCGTTGTCCAGCACGGCATTGGTCAGGTCCAGGATCGGCTGCACCGAGCGGTAGTTTTCCTCCAGCTTGATGAGCTTGGTGTTGGGAAAGAGGCGCGGAAAATTGAGGATATTGCGCACGTCTGCGCCGCGAAAAGCATAAATGGACTGAGCGTCGTCGCCCACAACCATAACGTTGCCGTTTTCTCCGGCCAGCAGCTGGGTAAGCCGGGCCTGCACCGGGTTGGTGTCCTGGTACTCATCGACCATGATGTGCGAAAACCGCGCCCGCTCCAACTCCAGCAGATCGGAGTCGGCCCGCAGGTGGCCTTCCAGGGCGAAGAGCAAATCGTCGTAGTCCATGAGGCTGTGCCCGACCTTATAGGCGGTATAGGCCTCGGCCATGCGGATCATATCTTGGGCAAAGGGCAGCAAATGTGCGGCCTCGCGGCGGATAAGCTCGTTAAGTTCGGTTTCCTTGTTGCGACTTTTGCTGATCAGGGAAAGGATGGTCTGGGTTTTGGGAAACGAGCGCTCGCCCTTGCCCAGGCCCAGATCTTCCTTGCAGGCGCGCAGGGCGCCCAGGCTGTCCGGGCTGTCCATGACCGTAAAGCCTGGCTTGTAGCCCGGTGGGGGAAAGCGGCGTAAAATCGAATAGGCAAAGGCATGAAAGGTGCCGCCGGACACGCCCGTGCTTCCGCAGCCGAGCAGCTGCTCGGCCCGCCGGGTCATTTCCTTGGCCGCTTTGCGGGTAAAGGTCAGCAGCAGGATCTGATAGGGGGGCACCCCCTCTTCCATGAGCCTGGCCAGGCGGAAAACAATGGTCCGCGTCTTGCCCGAACCGGCCCCGGCCACCACCAGCACCGGGCCGTTGAGCGTGGTCACGGCCTCATACTGGGCGGGGTTCAGTTCTTGTTCGTAATTGATGATAAAGGGCATGGATTCATTCCTGGCCGGATCGCGCCTGTCAATCTGACCTGATATCATAAAGAATGATAAGGGAAAAGTGTCTGAGCGGGCGACAACATTTGAAAAGCCGTACCCGGCAGTATACCGGGCAGCATGCGGGCTGCGGGCCGGGCTACGGGCCTACAAGCCTTCGCGTTGTGCGTCCCGGCCTGAATTTGACGACAATGCAGAGGGCGTGTAAATAAAATAAAGCGACATAAAGCGGGTGTGGCGACATATCATCAGGAGGATTCCATGGCGGCCAAATATCCTTGTGAAATGTACGGTCAGTTGTTCTACAGCCCCGACCTGAGCTATAACGACCTCTATGCTCACGAGCGCAGACTCCTGGATGAGCTGACCACTTTTTTGAATGACAACGGCACTCAGCACCTGGA
>CAZNBK010000277.1:1319-3463 GCA_964571105.1 uncultured Desulfovibrionaceae bacterium | reverse complement strand
GGGGGGCCCCCCAAGTGGTCAGCCCCCTTGGGGGGCTGACCTGAAAAAGCGGTGTAGTTATTTTTAAGATGCATATTTTACTACAAAAATGAAAACAATTCGGGTCCAGGGGCGAGCCCCTGACGGGGAGCCCAGAGGGGCGCGAAGCCCCTTTGGCCGCCGGAGGCATTCCCATTTTCCCTTACCCTTCATCCACGGCCATGGCGGCCATAACTTTGGCATCGCCCAAAGTAAAGGATAATTTGGAGCACTCGTCGGGAACATGCGGGTTGACCAGAAGCCTGGACCAGACGCTGCTGGCATAGCCTTTGTTACGGAAGAAAGTGGCCACTGTGCCCACGCCCACGCCTCGGAAAATGGCGTCCACGCCGTACACCGCTTTGACCGCCCGCACATTTTTTTGCACCACCGGGGCATCAATGGCCGTGGCTCCCATATTTTGCGAGCGCCGGAATTCTTCCACCTCAATGCGCACCCCGTAATCGCGTTCGATATCTTTTGCCAGCTCCTGCGCTGCGGCAAAGACTTCCTCAATGCTGAAGCGGGGCAGGATGCGGCAATCGAAATAAAAGACATCGCAGCCGGGGATGCAGGCCACGTTGGGGGTGTTGGCGTCTTTACGGGTGGGCGAGAACGTGCTTTGCGGCGGCACAAACAGATCGTCCTTATCCGGATAGCGTTGGTACAGCTCGTCCAGATGCATGATCAAAGCGGCGCTGGCCTTGAGGGTGTTCACGCCCATTTGGGGCATGGAGGCATGGCATTGTTGCCCGTGCACCGTGAATTTAATCCAGAGCATGTGTTTTTCGGTTACCTCGATCATGTTGCCCTGCTCGTTACCGCCATCGGGCACCAGAAAGGCGTCGTCGGGTCCGAGGATTTCCTGATGTTGCTCCAGAAGGTAATGCGCTCCGAATTCGCTCATGTCTTCCTCATCGGCCAGGAGCATGATGCCGTAATTGCAGGCCGGGGTAATGTCGAGCTGGAGCAGAGCGTACCCGGCCAAAATTGAGGAAACCAGCCCCTGCTGGTTGTCTTCCACGCCCCGACCGTACACGAGATCGCCATCGCGGTGCAGGGTGAAGGGGTCGGTTTTCCAGAGTGCGCGATCGCCGGGGGGCACCGTGTCCAGGTGAGAGGCCACCCAGAGAGTGCGGGATGTGTCCTTGCCCGGAATAACCGTATACAGGCTGGGCCTGAAACCGCAGGGCACCCGGTCGTCCGGGGCCTTGAGCCACTTAACTTCGGGAAACCCCAGCTTGTTAAAGGTTTCCGCCAAATATTCCGCCCGTTCCAGCTCGCCCGGTCCGCTGTCTGTAGGGCCGACGGCCACGCGGCGGGTGATTTCGGTTTGCAGTTTCAAAGCCAGGTCTTCCAGGCCGTCAATGTGTTTAAAAAGGTCTGTGTGCATATGTTCTCCTGGATTAAAAGTACTGACCGTCTTCACCTAAAAATTGCCGAGGTTAGCGGCGGGCCGGGTTGGCGTGTTTGGCTGCGGCAACAAATTCCCGGAACAGCGGGTGCGGCTGCATGGGGTTGGATTTGAATTCCGGGTGGAACTGACAGGCCAGAAACCAGGGATGATCCTTAAGCTCGATCATTTCCACCAACCCTTCATCCGGGGACAGGCCGCTGAAGATAAGCCCGGTCGCTTCCAGGCTGTCGCGGTATTGATTGTTAAATTCATAACGATGGCGATGCCGTTCGGAAATGGTGCTTTGGCCGTAGGCGGCCAAGGCCAGGCTGCCGCTTTTAAGCACGCAGGGGTAAGCGCCCAGGCGCATGGTCCCGCCGCGGTCAGATTCAGCCGAGCGGGTGATGGTGCAGTTTTTGTGATGATCAAACCAGCGGGTCATGAGGTGAATGACCTTGTGCTCGCACTGGGGGGCGAATTCTTCGGAATTGGCGTCTGCATACCCGGCGATGTGCCGGGCGTATTCCACCACCGCGCACTGCATGCCCAGGCAGATGCCGAAAAACGGAATTTTCCGCTCGCGGGCGTACTGCACGGCCAGCACTTTGCCCTCTACCCCGCGCTCGCCGAAGCCGCCGGGCACCAGAATGCCGTCCAGGCCGGCCAGGGCCTCGGCCACGTTGTCTGCGTTGATTTCTTCCGAGTTGACATAGCGAAAATTAATCTCCAC
>CAZNBK010000277.1:0-1309 GCA_964571105.1 uncultured Desulfovibrionaceae bacterium | reverse complement strand
CACCCGGTTGGCCACTCCGCCGTGCACCAGGGCTTCGTGCAGGCTTTTGTACGATTCCTTGAGTTGCACATATTTGCCGACAATGCCTATGTTTACCGCGCCTTCTGGGTGGGTGATATCTTCCACAAGCTGGAGCCAGGGGCGGAGGTCGGCGTTTTTGGCGGGCAAGCGCAGGAGGATGGCGATTTTCTGGTCCAAGCCTTCTTCATAAAAGGCTAGGGGCAGCTTATAGACGTGATCCACATCCACGGATGAAAAGACCGCGTCCTCATCCACGTCACAGAAGAGCGAAATTTTGCTCTTGAGCTCCTGCGGCACGGCCTCGTTGCAGCGGCAGATGATGATGTCCGGATGCAGGCCCATGCTGCGCAGCTCTTTAACGCTGTGCTGCGTGGGCTTGGTTTTATATTCGCCGGCAGCGGCCATATACGGCACAAACGTCAGATGGACGAACAAACAGCGGTCCTTGCCCAGGTCGCGGCGCAACTGCCGGATGGCTTCCAGAAAAGGCTGGCTTTCAATATCCCCCACCGTGCCGCCGATTTCAATGATGGCCACATCCGTATCTTCGCCGGACAAGCCCATGATTTTGCTTTTGATTTCATCGGTGATGTGCGGCACCACTTGCACGGTTCTGCCCCGGTAATAGCCCTGTCGCTCTTTTTGAATCACGCTGTAATAAATGCTGCCCGAGGTATAGTTGTTGTTCTGGGACATGGGGCGGCCCAAAAAGCGTTCGTAATGGCCGAGATCAAGATCGGTTTCCGCGCCGTCGTCGGTAACGAAAACTTCGCCGTGCTGCGTGGGGTTCATGGTGCCCGGGTCCACGTTGATGTAAGGGTCCAGCTTCTGGATGGTAACATTGAGCTTGCGGGCCTTGAGCAGCGCGCCAATGGAGGCCGCGGCCATGCCTTTGCCCAGCGACGAGAGCATACCGCCGGTAACAAAGACGAATTTGGTTTGGTGCTTAAGCATGGGGGAAGTCCTTATCGTAATCGCATTTTACGTTGAGCTTGTCGTCATGAGGGAATGAACCCGCTTGCGCTGTTCTCGCGGGTTAATTGTCCTCCACAGCCATGCGGGCCATAACCTTGGCGTCGCCCAGCGCAAAAGAAAGACGGGCGCATTCATTGGGCGTATGGGGGTTGGAAATAATCCTGGCCCAGACCACGGCGGGGATATCCAGCTCGCGGAGGAAATTGGCTACCGTGGCCCCGCCGATGCCCTGTAATTGCGGGGTAATAGCGTAAACATCGTCAATGGCTTTGTAGAGCTTGCGCACCGGCAGGGATTCGGGCGGGGTGGGGGG
>CAZNBK010000276.1:0-3473 GCA_964571105.1 uncultured Desulfovibrionaceae bacterium | reverse complement strand
GCGTTTAAAACCGCCGGATGCCGCCGGAGTATTTACCAATTTATTGTTCCCAAGGCTAAAATGCTCTAACATGCCAAATGCGCTAATCGATCAGCAATGCGGTTTTTCTTTGCCGATCCAATTGCCTGTTGCGGTAAAACAGGACAATATCGATGCCGACCATGCAAAAATTGAGAATGTACAAAAAGATAACATAGTCGAAGTTGTACAGCACCTTGTGCGTAATGCCCGAGAGATAACCGATATTGACGACATACAAAAAGAACACGCTTTTGCCGACGGCGGAACGTGTTTTATACGATTTATAGATGTTCAGCGGCCAGGCCGCGCCGAAACTTATCAACATGATTGCTTCAAAAATGCTCATAACTTATGCCGCCCGCAGTCCTGCTTGGAATTAACTGCGGGCAGCATACCTCCAAGTCTTGCAAAAGTCAGCTGAAGAGGCCGCGTTGTCCGGATAAATATTCGGGCAGGCATGCACGCAAACCCTCGGTATCTGCACGGCATCTTGGGATGAACGCAACAGACGGCCAGGTTTGCGGCTTGATTATGGCAGCGGTTTCAGCTTCGGGCCGCCACGGCCTTGAGATTGCCCACGGCATCGCGGTTGGCCGGGTCATGCTCCAGCACCAACTCAAACAGCCTGCGGGCCAAGTCAGCTTCGCCGTCGTTGTAGCGCATCACGCCCAGGCGGTTGGCAAACTCCGCATGCGCAGGGCTGCGCTTGAGCAGGGCGTCCAACTTTCTGCTCAGGCGCTGCTGGTCGTTGTCCAGGGCCAGATACAGACATTGCTGCTTTTCAAAATCGTCTTCATAGGTTTTGTTAAACAACCCCATGCCTGAGGCCGGTTTCCAGCGCACCCGCTTGTCCTGCTGGGAGAAATTGCAATAGGCGCAGGCATCCAGCGGGTAGCGGGTATGCCATTCCTGGAAAGCGGCTGTCTCGAATTGGCGCAAGGGGTAAAACATGTGCTCGGAGGCCAGAAAACCCGGAGTGAGCAGGTCTTTTGGGGCCAGATGCGCGTAAGCCCCGGCTCCGCAATGCCCGAGGCAGGGGCCATCGGCTCGGTTTACCAGGGCAAGGCAGCCGATGTTGCCGCATTTGACTTCAACCGGACGGGGGCGGGCAAAAAACTTCAATTCATTGAATTGGAACTTGTCCGGCCATTCCAGATACATTTCCGGGTTATAGGTCCGGATCAGCTCAAGGAGGCGCAAAATATTGTCTTCACCGCCCAGGCGGGCCTCAATGGACGGGTAACGGGAAATTTTCAGAAAGAAAATGCGCGGCCAGAGGTCTTTAAAAATATGAATATTGTCTTCAGACAGCCAAAACCCATTGGTGGTCAGCACCAAAGGCCGCCCGTAGCGGGTGAGCATGGTGTCGGCAAAGCCGACCAGGTCGTTGTGTAAAAAAGGCTCGCCGCCCATGAGCGAGATGCTGTTGATTGTGACGTCGTTTTTGACCAGAATATCCAGACCCTCAAAGTATTCTCCGGGTTGGAAATTACGGCGCGGCGCATGGGGCGAGTAATTATGGCACCAGCGGCAGGTATGGTTGCAGTGGTCGGTTACATGTACTTCCACAAAGGGTAAAAAATATGACATGGCGGCTCCTGGCCTGATTTAATGCAAGAGGCGTTCCCGTGTGGGCTACGGGCATCTCCGGAACCGGGCCGTAAAAAAAGGGGGGAGAAATCCCCCCCCCCCTTGCGTAACTAAAACAGGTTAACCGGTTTAAAGGTTCAGGCTTAAAATCTGACCACAATACCGATATCGCCCTGGTGGGTGCGGCTGTCGTCGCCGGTCAGGAAGCCGTAACCGGCTCGCAGCTCTATATTGTCGTGCACCGGCAGGCCGAAGTCCAGGCCCAGGCCCAGAGAGTGCTCGTCCAGGGCGTCGCCCGTGCTGGTGAAGGTCCGCTGTTGCGGGTCCGCGTTGAATACAGCCGTGGTTTCGCCCTCGCGGTCGCCGTAAAGTCCGACGTAAAACACCCGGCCACCCGCGTACAGGCCGCAATCGGAAGTCCAGATCAGGTCGGCGCCGGCCGTGACCCGGTGCAGGTTGTTGTCGTACGAATCAAAGTTGAGCGCCCGCAGGGCCGGGGAATCCTCATCATTTGCGTCCACGCTGATATGCATGAACTCATAGCCGACAAAGGGGCGCAAACTCCAGGTCTCAGTCAGGTCAAAGGGCCGGGCCAGATTGAGGCCGACCGACCAGGTTTCGGAGTCGTAGTCGCTATCAATTTTACGCCAGGTTATTTTGCGGGTTTGCTCATAAGCGGTGTGGGTATAGGCGGCGAAGGCTCCCAGCTCAAGCTGCCAGGGCAGGGCCGCGCCGCCGTAAAGCGAGCCGGTAATGGCCGTGGCGTCTATATCCGCGCCGCCGGACTCGTATTCCGGCAGGGCGAAGGACAGGGCCGCACCGAGGAAGAAGTCGTCGGTGACGGAGTAGTCGAAACCGGCGGTCCAGTGCGGGCCCTTGATGTCATAGCCCACCCGGTCGTGCTGGCTGGTGTAGTTGTAGCCTGGCGTCAGCCAGAGTACGCCGCGTTCCTTGAGGGCGTCGGCCCCGGCTGGGGGCGTACCGTCCGAATTTTCTCCGCTGTGACGCCGGGGCATGGCCTGGAACGTATCGCGCATGTGCCTGAAGAGCACACCGCTGAATGGATTTTGCACGGCAATGGCCAGGGGTGCGGTTACAGCCGCCACCCCGGCCCGATCCGCGTTAAATAGCCCGTGGGGGGTAGAGGGTATACTCAAAACCAGGTCCACGGAATTGGCCCCGTTTTCCTCCCAGGCGAGCAGGTTGTAGTCGTACAGTCCTATTTCCACGGGCAGCAACGTGGCCTGGTTGAGCAGCGCGTCACTGGCGTTCAGCTCATAAGCACGCCATTGGTCTGCGGCAGGTCAAAACTGAAGTCGACGCCCACGCCGCCGCCAGCGTTGAGGTTGATGTTTTTGGCGTTGACGCTCTGCGGGTTGGCGAGATCCGCCGTGGCCAGCAGCACGCCGCCCTGGTTGAGGTTGAAATTGGCCAACAGCGCGTTGTTCATGTTGACCGCCGCCGCCGGGGCCAATTGCATTTCACCCCGGTTGATGCTGATAACCGCGGGGCCGTCGAAATTGCTTTCCGCGCCGAGCAAAAACAGGCCGTCGCCGTTTTTGTTCAGATTCATGTATACGTTGCGGTAGCGGCTGTAATCCGCGCCGCCCTGGGTGCGGAGGCCGTCGTGGATTTCAATGGCCGAATTTTGACCCGCGTTGATATTGAACGTGTAGTGGGTGTCATACCAGAGGCCGATGGCTGTGGCCGTATTGGCGAAGTGGATGGCGTTGGGCGTGTCGCCGAGTACGCCGTCCATATTGCCCTGGAAGATGATCTTGCCGCTGCCGGTGGTGGTCAGGTCTACGGTGGAGCGGTTTTCGGTGGAGTTGATATATATGGCCCCGCCTTTGGCGCTGGAC
>CAZNBK010000275.1:0-3476 GCA_964571105.1 uncultured Desulfovibrionaceae bacterium | reverse complement strand
CCGCAGAGCGTCAAAGCGGAAACCACGCTTTCCGCGCAGCGACCCTTGAGCCTCCAGCGGCGCGGAGTGGAACGAAGCGCAGCCGTTAGGCGAACGCGTTAGCGAGTGAGCCTTACGGATGAGGTCCGCAGGGCGTTCCCGCGCGTCCCGCGCGGGCGAGAGGTATATTATAAAGGAAAGTTTATGAATAAAGCTGTTGTACAATTATCGGAATTAAAAGCCCGTTCTCAGGATTTGCTGGAGCAGGCCGCGACCTTATGGGGGCGGCTTTGACCTGGCTGGAATAGAACAAAAGCTGGCCGAGCTGGAAACCATACTTACAGCGCCGGGCGCTTGGGATAACCCGGACAAGCTCACTCCGGTGCTGCGGGACAAAAGCGCCCTGGAAGGCGATGCGCAGCGCTTGCGTAAATTGGACGTTGCCTGCACTGAGGTAAAAGAATGGCTGGAGCTGGCCGAGGCAGAGCAGGATCAGGACGTGCTCTTTTCCTTGCAGGACCAACTGGACAATTTGCAGGAATTGCTGGACGAGGCCGAAGTGTCCGTTCTTTTGGACGGCGAGGAAAACAAACAGGCCGCCATTGTGGAAGTCCATCCCGGGGCAGGGGGCACCGAGTCGCAAGACTGGGCGGAAATGCTGGCGCGCATGTATATGCGCTGGGCCGATGAGCACGGCAGCCCCGCCGAGTACCTTGACTACCAGGCCGGGGACGGCGCCGGAATTAAAAACGTGGCCCTGCGGATTGCCGCTCCCAACGCCTATGGCTTGCTGCGCGGCGAAAAGGGCATTCACCGCCTGATTCGCATTTCGCCTTTTGACTCTTCTGGCCGCCGCCACACCTCTTTTGCTTCTGTTGACGTAATTCCTGATGTGGGGCAAGATATCAAGATTGATATAAATGATGCAGACTTGCGCATTGATGTGTTCAGGGCCAGCGGTCCGGGCGGGCAAAAGGTGAACAAAACCAGCTCGGCTGTGCGTATCACCCATATCCCCACCGGGCTGGTTGCCCAGTGCCAGAACGAGAAATCGCAGCATCAGAACAAGGATATGGCCATGCGCATTTTGCGGGCCCGTTTGTATGAACGCGAGCTGAAACGCCTTGAAGACGCCAAACAAGCGCAATATGCCGACAAGGACAGTATTTCCTGGGGCAGCCAGATTCGTACCTATACCTTGCAACCCTACAGACTGGTCAAAGACCACCGCACAAACACGGAAGTCGGTGACGTGGATAAAGTTCTTGATGGGAACTTAAGTGCGTTTATCAAGAGTTATCTCCTGTATCGCCATGAGCACAAAAAACAGTAAATCAACGACCGGGCCAGGCAAAGAGCGGCGCGACCTCCCCCGCGAGCTTGCTGCCTTGCGCGCCATGCTGCTGGAGCTTGCGGGTAAAGACACCCGTAAAAATCCGGATAAAGTCATGGCCGTGGTGCGTTTTTTTAATGAATTGGATGCAGAAGAGTGGCGCGCCGCTGCCGCAGAGCATGGCCTTGAGCAGTGGCTGCCCATGGAATTGTCCGGGCAGGACTCGGAAATTTGGGAGCACTGGGGCCAGGTGCTGGATGAAATCAGCTTTCAGCGCGACCATGACGCGTTGACCGGGCTGTATAACCGGCGGTTTTTCGAGCGCGAACTGGCCATGCAACTGACCCGGGCAGAGCGGGGCGGCGCGGAGCTGAGCCTGGCCATTCTCGACCTGGACCGGTTTAAAAACGTCAATGACTGCTACGGCCATGCCAAAGGCGACGAAGTGCTGGCCTATCTGGGCAAGCTTCTGCGCAGCAGCAAGCGGCCCTACGATATCACGGCGCGGTTGGGCGGCGAAGAATTTGTATTGCTGCTGCCGGACACGTCCATTTTGCAGGCGCAGGCCATTGTCGAGCGTTTGCTGCAAAAATTCCGCAAAAAAGTGTTCAAGGGCAATGCCAAGGTCTCGTTTAAAGTGACCTTTTCCGCCGGGATCACCTCGCGCTGGGGCAAGATGCAAATCCCGCCGGAAGTGCTGATTGATGAAGCGGACAAGGCCATGTATGCGGCCAAGGCCGCCGGGCGGAACGCCATTAAACTGAGCAGCGCGCCGCAGGACAATTTGCGGGCCAGCGAGAGCATGGTTCATGCCGAAGAAAAGAAATTTTTATTTGGTGTAACGTTTTAAGTTGTAACGTTGGAGACAAGCATGAGCGTCAACAAGACGTTTAGCGTATCGGTTTTAAGCGGCAAGGGCGGGGTGGGCAAAACCAACCTGGCCCTGAATCTCGGCTATAGCCTGCATGAGGCCGGAAATCCGGTTCTGCTGGTGGACTGCGACCTGGGCCTGGCCAACATCGACGTGCTCCTGGGCCTGGACCCTGCGGAAGTTATGCTGCCCATTGCGCCGGGTAAATTTGATTTTCTGCCGGCAGCCACAGGCATCCCCGAGCTGACCGAAATGGGGGGCGACACCCTCAAGACGCTGTTTGCCAAGCTGGCGCCCACAGCCGAAAAATACAACTATCTGTTTCTCGATCTCGGCGCGGGTATTCACAATACCGTGCTTACCCTGGCGGGCATGACCCACATGCGCATTGTGGTGGTTACCCCGGAGCCGACATCCATTACCGACGGCTATGCCCTGATGAAGGTTTGCAATGCCCGCTACGGCATCAACGACTATCATATTCTCATAAATCAGGTTGAGAGCGAGAAAGAATTAAAAGAAACCTACAAACGTTTAAGCGGGGCCTGCGCCAAATTCTTGGGTTTTGTGCCTGCCCTGTTGGGCGGGGTGCACTATGATCCAGCGCTTCTGGACGCGGTGCGCAAGCAGGCGCCCCTGATGAAAATCAGCCCCAACAGCAAGGGGGCAAAGGACATAAAGGCTCTGGCAGATACCATTGCCAAAATCAAGGCCGACATGGCCGAACACATCACCTCGCGGGTTCTGGTTTTGGACCGTAAGGAAAAAGAATAGGGCATTGCCCTTGAAATAGCTGGGAGGCTTGGAATGAACAGGAGTGAGCTGGTTAAGGTGTTGGCTGAAAAAAGCAAGATTCCTCTGGAGCAGGCGGAGCTTGTGGTGCATACCCTGGAATCGCACATGAAGGAAACGCTCATGGCCGGAGGACGTGTGGAAATTCGCGGTTTCGGCAGTTTCAAGATGAAGGAATATTCTGCTTACATCGGGCGCAACCCGCGCACCGGAGAAGAAGTTCGGGTTAATGCCAAACGCCTGCCCTTGTTTCGGGCCGGTAAAGAATTGCGGGAGTTCATGAACAAGTAGTTTATTTTTGCGGTTGTAATTGGATAAATGATTAAGGGGTCTGAGCTGTCATGCTCAGACCCCTTTGCTTTTGAAATCATATGCTTAAAAAATACCTTAGAGCAGTTCAACTTTGAAATGTTACAAAACTCAAATACCAACTGTTGGCATTGGAGCCAAAAGGCAAAAACACATTCCCTTCATAAATGCGCAAAATCTAAGACGATTTTG
>CAZNBK010000274.1:0-3497 GCA_964571105.1 uncultured Desulfovibrionaceae bacterium | reverse complement strand
GATCGCCTGCCTTGAAGCGCGCGACTTCCTTCAACAGCTCGATGATCTTGGGATGGTCCGTCGGCTCCCCGCCGCTGATGAGCAGATGGACGGCCTCGATCTGCGTCATGGCGAAGGCGACGGCGAACTGGAACGTCCCAAGGGACATGTGCTCTCCGTCGGGGGAGGCTTCGGTCATACAATGCGAGCAGCCCATGGTGCAGCGGTTTGTGATACGAATCAGCATGAATGGGTTCTCCCTTAGGTTGGTGCTGTGCGGCTACGCAGCCAGACGGGCGAGGGCGTCTTCGATCTTGTCGAGACAATAATTTTTTTTGTCTATGTCCGGAGCGGTTTTCCCAATGGAGGTCATGCCGATGATGGCGTTCATCGGGGTACGCATTTCATGGGACATATTGGCCAGAAAGTCGGATTTGGCCCGGCTGGCGCTTTCGGCCTCTTCCTTGGCCTGGAGCACATCGGTGACATCGTGGAGCAGCAACATGGCCCCTTCGGCGCTGCCTTTGTCGTTGAGCATGGGGGTGCAGAAAATATTATAGTTGCGCTCCACGCCGGTCTGGTTAAAATTCATGGTCTCGGCAAAAGAAATACCTTGATGACCGGCCATAACCTGGTCAAAGGCGCCTTGCATACGCTCCAGGAGGTTTTCGGTTATCAGGTCCCGGAAAATTTCCGGCAAAGTCCGACCGTTGACCAGGCCGATATTGCGAATGCCCGCCTGCTTGAGAAACGCTTCGGTGCAGTATGCCAGGCGGCCTTCCTGATCAAACAGGATGATGACGTCCGGACAGTTTTCCAGAAGCAGGTTCATAAATTTTTCCTGCCTGGCCTTGTCCGCAGCAATGCTGACATTCAGGTTGGCCTTGGCCACCGAAGTAATCCGGTCCAGTTCCATGATTTCTTGGAGCTGTTTGATCTGGCGGGTCAGGGTTTTATTCTGCCTGCGGAGCTCTTTAAGCTCCTCTTCGGGGGGGATGGTCAGCAATTCATCTTTCATGGTCATTTACCCGGAGAACTAGAACAGGCAGACGTTAAAGCTGAAGTTATGGAAACGGTTGGCTGTTTTGACTCCGTCCGGCGCGTAAACCGGGCAGATTTCGCCGCCCGAATACATTAACTGATAGGGAATAATATCTTCCATGGCCCGCTGCACCAGGTGCGCCTCGGCCAGGCGTTCCACGCCAAGGGTTACGCTGCGGCCAATACAGGAAACAATGAGCATGCCGCTTCCTTTATTTTCCTCCGCAATTTTCTTAAGCAACTGCCCGGCGGAAACAAGCACGTCATCATTATCAAAAGAACACAGCGCAAAGGTTGCGTTAACCGGCATGTCGCCGCCGCAGACCACATGCCCTTCCGGGGTAACCAGATAAAAACAACGGGCAACCGCCTGGGTGCCGTCCTGGTAGTCAAGCATGATGGGGATGGCCTTTGCCCCCTCTAGTCCGTCTTCCCGCGACAAACCGAGGTCTTCCAGGAAATCCAGGACCGGCTTGTTGTTAATTTCCATAATCACATTGCCCTGGGAAGAGGTGATAATGGCTTTTTGTTTGTGAATTTTGGCGTCAGGCACGGAAACCGTGAAAAATCGGGAATTTATCGGGCCGCTCATGGCTATAAAGGCCATGCTTTCTGTGTAGGCCTGGCCGTTGAATATGGTTTGCGCCTCACAGAAATCATACCTGTGATCACAGGTAAGCGTGCCGAAAATCGGCGCCTGGCCGGAGATGCCGTCCAGCAGTTTTAAAAGCCGCTCTCCGCCCACATGGTTGAGCATGGGCATATAGGCCAATATCAGGGACGGCGTGTCGGGCAACCCGGCAACCGTACTCTCGTAAGCGGCCTGCATCCGGCTATCTTGTTCCTCGGCCAAAGATTCGGTCAGGCCTGCGGCAAAGGACACGTCGTCGCTGGTCAGCATGCACAGGGTCAGGATATACATATCCGTGGCCTCATTGCTGCCGGAGGCCAGAGTGGTTATGCCTGCAACAGGGAAGGGCAGGCGCGCGCAAACCGCCTCCACAACCCCGGATTCGATAAATTCCGCGTGACAAGAGAGAATGCCCGCTGCGTTGGCCAGAAGATTTTCCTGCAAATTCAGCTGTTCCAGTATTTCCGACGCGGCAATTTCCGGCTCGTCCACTTCATAAGTATATGCAATAACAGTCTTAACCATGTTACTTGCTCCTGATCCCGCCTGCGGGAGGCAACTGGGCCGCATTCATAATTTTCAACATAAAAGCTTAAGTCAAAGCGCGGCGAGTTTTTTTATAATATCAATAAAAAATATCTGTGTCGTCCGCTTGGCAAAAGCGAGGGCACGGTGTTTTTTATGAAAAAATCAACAATAACCGGTTTGTCCGTGCAGGCAAGCCATCGGATTTTATAAAAGCCCCGTACTGTTTGCCCGCGCACGATCGTGTTCAAAATAAAGCATACTACAGATCAACTGGTTAGCGCTACTATAATGAAGTTCCATTTTCAAAATAAAGTCAAGCCGGTTGTTTTTCATTCGAGCCTGCGTTGTTTAATGTCCATGTTTATTGACGGGCTCCACTCCATGACTTATTTAAAATAGAAACATTTATATATGCTATCGTACGCGCTGGTGTTTTCCAAGCCGGTTTAATGCTGAGCATAGCCTTGGCCCATGCAAAAAGCATCTACAGTTCCCGCAGGGCTGCCGAGCAAGACGACGGAGTTTGGCCCGCGCAAAAGTAAATGAAGGCGTTACAAATCGCCTCCACGCCCGTGCAAACATTTACGTATCAAGAACCCGGGCTGGATATTATCGCAGACCGGCAGCAACCAGGTAAAGTCAAACCTGCCAAGTTAAGCATTTTTTACAAAAAAAGGCAACCTGTCGCCAAATAACCCGCATACATGGCTGCGTAGCGGAAAATATTTACCAGCTTTCCACTTGCATGTTTGTAAAAAAAGAATGAGTATATAAATAGAATTCTATTCCAATGTTCTATGCCTTGCCAGGGGTTCCTGATCAGCGCCTCCCCTAGCCCACGTTATTACAATAAAACAAGTCGAGGATCAGCATGGCAAAAGTTAAAGTCGGCATAAATGGTTTTGGCCGCATCGGTCGTCAGGTGTTTAAAAAAATCATGGATGATTTTCATGAAGACGTGCAGGTTGTGGCCGTTAATGACTTATACGACCCCGAAACCAATTTTCATTTGATGGAATACGATACCAACTACGGCGCAGCCGGGTTCGACATTTCCATAAACGGCGACCAGGTTAAGGTCAACGACTGGAACGTGACCAGCCTGGCTGAGCGCGTGGATATAGTGGTGGAGTCCACGGGCATCTTTCGCAGCGCCAAAGATACCAGAGTACATATCGATAACGGCGCCAAAAAAGTTATTATCACTGCTCCGGCCAAGGAAGAAGATTTCACCGTGGTTATGGGCGTAAATGAAAAAGATTATGACCCCGGCAAACACCACATTATTTCCAATGCCTCCTGCACCACCAACTGCCTT
>CAZNBK010000273.1:0-3523 GCA_964571105.1 uncultured Desulfovibrionaceae bacterium | reverse complement strand
GCCATCATTGTCGGCGGCGGCCATGCCGGGTGCGAAGCGGCCATGGCCTTGGCCCGGCTTGGATTTAAAACCCTGCTCTTGACCATTTCCCTGGACCGGCTCGGACACTTATCCTGCAACCCGGCCATAGGCGGTCTGGCCAAAGGGCATATGGTCAGGGAAATCGACGCCTTGGGCGGGATGATGGGCATATGGACCGATGCGGCAGGCATACAGTTCCGAACCTTGAACATGAGCAAAGGCCCGGCGGTGCGGGCCACGCGCGCCCAAGTTGACCGTGAATTATACGCCGGGGCTGTACAGCGGGATATCCTTGCGCAGGAAAACTTATGGGTGCTTGAAGGCATGGCCGTGGACCTCAAGCTGGAAGAGGGCTCGGACGGACAGGTGCGGGCAACCGGGGTGATTCTGGATTCTGGCATCAGCTATGCCGGACGGACCGTGCTTTTGACCACGGGCACATTTTTGGACGGGCGTATCCATATGGGCGAAGATGATTTTCCGGGCGGACGTCTGGGCGACCCGCCGGCGCAAGGACTGACCCAGGCCTTGCAGCGGCTGGGGCTGGAAACCGGACGGTTCATGACCTGCACCCCGCCGCGTATTTTAAACGCCGGAGTGGATTTTTCCCGCCTGGAAATTCAGACCGGGGATACCCCCCTGCCCTGTTTCAGTTTTCACGGGCCGAAGCCTGAAAGCAGGCAGCTGCCCTGCTATCTGGCCTTCACCAATGAAAAAAGCCACGCCATCATCCGGTCGGCCTTGCAGCGCTCGGCCATGACCGGCCCCAAACGGGAAGGCGAACCCCCGCGTTACTGTCCGTCCATTGAAGACAAAATCGTCAACTTCCCGGACAAGGAGCGGCATCAGATTTTTATTGAGCCGGAAGGACTTGCTTCCGACTGCTGCTATCCCAACTCCCTGCCCACAGGGCTGCCGCCGGACATACAGCAGGAGCTGATCAACTCCATAGCCGGTTTTGAACAAGCGCAAATCGCCGTGCCCGGCTATGCCATCGCTTATGATTATGTCCCCCCTACCCAGCTCAAACTCACCCTGGAAAGCAAGGCTGTGCCAGGGCTGTGGCTGGCCGGGCAGGTCAACGGCACCTCGGGATATGAAGAGGCCGCAGCGCAGGGGCTGTGGGCCGCCCTGAATATGGCCCAGACCCTACGGGGTGGCGAGCCGTTCACTCCGGGCCGGTCTGAAGCATATCTGGCCGTCCTGGTGGACGACCTGGTGACCAAGGGCACCAACGAGCCCTACCGCATGTTTACATCACGGGCCGAGCACCGCCTGCTGCTGCGGGAAAGCAATGCCGATGCGCGACTTACTCCGCTGGGCCGTGGCTTGGGGTTGGTGGGGGATGCGCAGTGGGAAATTTATAACCGTAAATATACCGTTGTCCGCCGCCTGCAAGAAGCCCTGGAAAGCACTCGCGTCACACCGGATGCCGCGCTTACGGATTGGCTGGCCGAGCGGGGCGAGCCAGCGCCCGGTAAAGCTGTGACCCTGGCCGACCTCTTGCGGCGTCCGGGCCTGCATATCGCGGATATGGCCCACTTTCTGCCGGACATCAACACTGCGGCCCCAGATGTGCTTTATGAGACCGAGGTGACGGTCAAGTATGCCGGTTATCTGGAAAGACAGGCCGAGCTGGTGGCCCGCAGCGCCGGTCTTGAGCAGACAAGTTTGCCGGAAAGCCTGAATTATGCCGACGTGTCCGGACTGTCCAGCGAAGTACGCCAAAAGCTCTCTGCTGTGCGCCCGCGCACTTTGGGCCAGGCCGGGCGTATTTCCGGGGTTACCCCGGCGGCCCTGGCCTGTTTGCAAGTGTATTTAAAAAAAATCGGCTGTCTGTAAGTTTTGTTTTTCTGTTTACTGCCGATATGTCTTATGCTAGGGATATGAGATAGGAGAATAGCCGGTTCTGCGGCTTTGCGAATACGACAGGGGAAGATCAAGGTGATTAGAGGCCATTATGTTTGGTAGATTTTTAGCGCAGACCGGCAGCACCGAAGACCGAATCCTGACTGCTGCCGACCACTTTAAAAACCCCTCTTTCGATACCGGGCAAATCATGCTCTTTGCGGGACTGTTCGCGCTGGTAGTCGTATGCATCATGCTGGCCAAATTTGTCTACAAGTACCGCATGAGCAAAGCCGTTTACGTGCCTGCGGGCAACGTAACCGAGGCCGATCGCGTCCGCCATATTGTGGATCTGTGCATTCTGCGGCGCAGCAAATTCGAGTTTAAAATTATCGGCCGCAACACCGGCGGCCAGATAGTTTCCGGCATGCCTGTGGAACTCAAGCCCAACGGCGTTGTCATGACCATGAGCATACTTTTCGCGGCCAACCAGGCCAAGCTTGTGGGCGAAAAAATACACTGCTATTTTAAAATACCCATTGAAGGCAAAGACGCCTTTTACAATTTCCTAAGCGAAATTACCGCAGCCCGCCAGGGGCAGCAGGGTTTTCTGGAGCTGACCATCTCCATGCCTGATGCGCTGGTGGCCGGGCAAAAACGACACTTTTTACGCATCACCCCGCCCGATGATTTTGTCTTGGAAATGTCCATCTGGCCTGAATACGAAAGCAATTCCACACAATGGCAAACCATGATTGAGGAATTTCCGGAGCCGCTTTTGCACGTCCTGGACAGTGGCGACAAAACCATTGATCTCAAAGATATTTCCGCAGGCGGCGCGCGCTTTAACCTGTTCAAAAAAGATGTGGTTGACCCGCGCCTGACCATCGCCAAAGGCGGTCGGCTCATGCTTAAAATCAACCTCTGGGATCCGGTGGAACAGCGGGAAGTGCCGCTTTGGCTCATCTGCCGTATCCAGAAATATCTCGACCCGGCCGGTTCGCCTACGGTGGAGCTGGGTGTGCAGTTCGTGGCCTGGGCCCAGCCCAATAAACAAGCACCCGCCGAGCTGCAATGGTTTACTCTCGATAGTGACGATGACGAAGTGCCCCCCCTGGGCAACTGGGTGGCCAAACGTTATCTCGAGCACTACCGCAAAGCGCTGGTGGATTAGAGGCGCTTAATTTGGGGAAGGGTAAGCGGCGCTCTGTCCGGATTTGCCGACAAGGCCGGGGCAAGAGCTGTTTGCTCCAGCGGCAATATGGTCGCTGCTGTCTGGGCGGGGTTAAGCAAGCGAAAGTTACGGACGCGGCCCGCGCATGGCGCTCTGCGGGTGGGCATTCCCGCCATAAGCAAATATTTCAAGCGTAAAGTATTCCAGAGTCTTTTAAGCGTAAAATTATACTCTGCGCCGTGTTCGTCCGGGCAAGGTCAAATATCCCCTTGCCGGGCAGCGCAAAATAAATTAAATACAAGCGCACGGTCGCCTGCACACCGCAGGCTAATTCTGCTGAAAAGCGGAGAGGTAGCGAAGTTGGCCGTAACGCGCTCGACTCGAAATCGAGTTATCGGTGATGAGCCGGTACGTGGGTTCGAATCCCACCCTCTCCGCCAATATCAATACTTTTTAGCCAATCCGCTACGCAAAAACAGG
>CAZNBK010000272.1:0-3559 GCA_964571105.1 uncultured Desulfovibrionaceae bacterium | reverse complement strand
CACCTGGCCCATTCCAGACCACAAAAAATAAGTAGGCAGGCGCAACACCTGCCTACAATCTTTTGTCCGGTTAACACAAGAGTTTATTTGTATACCATCGGGTAAGTTACGGTATGCAACCTTGCGTCGCGCAAACCTTTTCGGCTTAATGCCCGACTGAACCCGAAAATACATGGATGACCACCACACCGCTTAAGATCAGCCCCAAACCGATATAAGCGGACCAGTCCAGGTGCTGCTTGAAGCCGACCAACCCGATTATGGTGATAGACATGATGCCCAGCCCGCTCCAGATAGCATACGCGATACCGATGGGCATGGTTTTGATGGCGTAGGTTAAAAAATAAAAAGCAGCGGCACAGGTTGCAACCACGACAAGGCTTGGCCACAAGCGCGTAAATTGCTCGGTCTGCTTTAACAACGATGTCCCGATAACCTCAAAGAGAATCGCTAACCCAAGGCTGACATAAGAAGACATAC
This sequence comes from uncultured Desulfovibrionaceae bacterium, assembly GCA_964571105.1. Classification (GTDB taxonomy): domain Bacteria; phylum Desulfobacterota; class Desulfovibrionia; order Desulfovibrionales; family Desulfovibrionaceae; genus JAVBRZ01. Next base: position 3,079 of record CAZNBK010000272.1, on the reverse strand, counting down.
TCTCACCTCGCATTATCGTTTTACCGGTCGTTTCAGCCCGGCAAGATATCCGTGGTGGCCATGATTTGCGTGCAAATCATGGCGGAGCAGCCACGTTTTTTTAAATTGCTGCTCTAAATCTCATAAGTCATATCAACCAGCCTGGAGACCAACGCGCTACGGGAGCTGAAATCCAGCTGCCCGGCGCCGGTCAAATCGTCAAGCCAGATACCATCTACTGAGAGACGCAATAACCGTCCCATCACCGAATTCTCATTCTCTCCGTGCAAACTTAGCTGTTCACGCAGCCAGTTACGCCACAGCGCGGCCAAATCGTTGTCCATAAACATGGACAGATGCAGCGCGCCAAGAGAACGGCTCAGGCTTAAACTGTCACTCCGGCCAACCGAAGCGCGCACATAAGCGCGGGTAAACCTGCCGGAAGCTTCTTCGTCCATGGCGACAACATCATTTACATCCTCAGAAAAACGATTAATGATGTGCCGGGCCAGACCTTCAATAAGCGCTCTGCGGCTGGGAAAATGATGCAGAAGCCCGCCCTTGCTTACCCCTGCGCCGCGGGCCACCCCTTCCAGGGTTATTGCCCCCAAACCGCTTTCCAGCGCCATCTCCAGGGCAGCCCCCAACAATCTTTCCCGAACTAAATCCGGCTGCTTTTTTCTGTGATGGTTTTTTCCCATGACATAAACATACCAACTGGACGGTATCTTGTCAAGAAAATTGGCCGATTTTTTATAGCTTTCCCTTGGCAAGCCTGGATCTGCGCGGATTATTTCTTTTAGCAGCCCCTGTGGGCCCAAGCCTCGTAGCAGGGGAGGCGCCGCCAACGGGCGCAACGGTTTTTGTCCAAAAGCATGGACTAGCGCATTTTACCTTAAAATTAAGTCTTGGAGAAATTCCGCCTGCCGTAAAGACCTTCCGCAAAGATCATCCGGGTAAACCTTGGCAAGCAGACCGGCAGCGGATACACTGCCCACAAATTCAACCCGAGGTTTTGCGTGTCGAGAATAAATACCCTGACCTGGATCGGTTTTCTGATCACTCTGCTCATTGCCCTGCTCCTGCCCTGGCTGGTCTCCCACTCCGGCCTGCCCCTTGATATTCAGGCTGATTTCACCACCTGGGGACGGCATTTTTTACTGCTGGGGCTGGCTTTTCAGGTGCTTGGGGTAATTCTGGCTGTGAAAAAGTTGCGCGGCGCCATGCTGGTTGGCGGCCTGGGAGCCTTTGTAACCTTTCCGGCCAGCATGATTTATTTTCTGGGCCTGGCCTCCACTGTGGCAGAAAATAAATATGCCGTCTTTGACAAGTTTGAAAAATTTGCTCCGCAGGATCACACCATTTTCCAAGGCACAGATAAAACCAGACTGGGCATTGCTATGATCGGGGTCGGGCTGCTGTTTCTGCTGGGCAGCCGGTTTGCCTTTGTGGGCTCAACCGCCGTGCTTTTCGGCATAACCATCGTGATCACCCAGCGCCGGGTCCGGGGTTGGTGCGTCCTGGCTGTGCGCGAAGACTTCTTTGCCCTGCTGCTCAGCCCGCTCTGTCCGCCTTTGGCAATTCCTTATAGCTGGGTTCAAAGCGTGAGCACCTACGGCAAAATCATGCACCTGGAGGTGCGCCATCCCAACGGCTCGACCTGGAAATTCAACGTCAACTTCCTGCGCATCGAAGCCTCCAGCCGCGAGCAAGCCCGGCGCGCCCTTGATGACGCCTTGGCGCGCTCCGGCCTATAAACGGTTTTTTTATAATAAGCAGGCTCAAACCAGATAAATCTCTTGACAGGACTGGCAAATATGCCTACTAAAAAATCGTTTCAATAACGGGGTTCGTATTTTTCAGCAATGACTTCGAGTGTGTCCTAGTTCCATTTCTAAACAGTACCTGCCCAAAATTTTTGGAGTTTTTTGTTTATGACCATGTCCATGTACGTCGGCAACCTGCCCTTTTCCTTTGACCAGGCTTCTCTGGAATCTTTGTTCGCCCCCTATGGTGAAGTTCTGTCTGCCAAGGTGATCTCCGACCGCGAAACCGGACGCTCCCGCGGCTTCGGCTTTGTGGAAATGAGCGCGGACAACGCTCGCGAAGCCATCAGCGCCCTGGACGGCACTGAAACCGGCGGCCGCAAGCTGCGCGTGAACGAAGCTGAAAAACGCGGCTCGCGTTTCTAATCCTGCTTCGACCGACAAAATGGACAGCCGTGCATCGCCTGATGCGCGGCTGTTTTTATTTGCAACCCTCGCCCGGCTTGTATCGACCGATATTATCATTGACTTTTCCGCTTAACGTTACCAATTAAACTGTACCCCTTAACACCAACCCTCTGCCGCACAGGAGTTTCATATGCATGACCACACCGACTATTTGCTCGGGCCCAATCTGGGCAAGGAATGGGGCTGGATAGCCCTGCGCGGCGCTCTGGCTGTCATTTTCGGCATCCTGGCCGTGGCCTGGCCGATAATTACCGTCTGGACCTTGTCCATGGTTTGGGGCGTTTTTGCACTTGCCGACGGTTTGTTTGCTTTTTCCACCGGCTGGCGGCTGCACAAAAAAGGTGTCCGCTGGTGGCCGTATATGGCCTTGGGGGTAATCGGCGTGCTGGCCGGTCTGATTGCGGTTATCTGGCCGGGCATTACCGCATTCGTGCTTGTTTTTATTATCGGTTTCTGGGCGGCGCTCGGCGGCATCAGCCAGATTATCGCGGCCATCCGTCTGCGCAAAGAAATAGACGGCGAATGGTTTTTGATTCTCTCAGGTCTGCTGGGGTTGATTTTCGGCCTACTGCTGTTGTTCCGCCCGCTGGAAGGCGCTGTGGCCATCGCCTGGATTGTCGGTTTTTACGCCATCTTCATGGGCATTCTGGTAATCATGCTGGCCCTCAAAATACGCAACGCCAAAAACGAACACACCACGCATTCAGGCGGAAACGCTTAATTTACATATAAATAGATCTCTGGCCGTGAACAGGACCGGGCGCACTTGCCCGGTCCTGTTTTTTTAGAGCATTTTAACAGGGAAAAATGTCTTTGCCTTTTGGCTCCAATGACAGCATTTGGTATTTAAGTTTTGCAACATTTCA
>CAZNBK010000271.1:3231-3559 GCA_964571105.1 uncultured Desulfovibrionaceae bacterium | reverse complement strand
GTTTGAGGGCGGGGAACCTCAAGGGCCGGAGGTCCTTGGGGTTCCCCGCCCTCAACAATTCCTATCCCATTTCCGAAGGCGGGGGCACGTAGTCATAGGCCAGTTCTTCAAAAGAAGTATACTCGGCCACATAGGCCAGGCCCACGGTGCCGGTGGGACCGTTACGCTGCTTGCCGATAATGACTTCCGCCTCGGCTTTGCGGGGGTTGTCCTCGCGTTTGTTGTACACCGCATCGCGGTAGAGAAAGAGAATCACGTCGGCGTCCTGTTCAATGGCGCCGGATTCGCGCAGGTCGGAGAGCATGGGCCGTTTGTTGGTGCGCTCTTC
>CAZNBK010000271.1:0-3221 GCA_964571105.1 uncultured Desulfovibrionaceae bacterium | reverse complement strand
AAACGCCTCTGCCCCTTCGCCCATGCCGCCCACCAGGGCGATGACCGGGATATTCAACTCCTTGGCCAGGGCCTTCAAGCTGCGGGAAATATCTGAAATTTCCAGTTCGCGGGAATCGGTGCGGCGGCTGGAGCGCATGAGCTGCAAATAGTCGATGACCACCAGGCCGAGTCCTTTTTGGGCATGCAGGCGGCGCACCCGGGCGCGCAAATCCAGGGTGGTCAGCGCGGCGGAATCGTCAATGTAAATAGGCGCGGTGTGCAAATCATTAAGCCGGGTTTGCAGTTTGTTCCAGTCATCGTCTTCCAGATTGAACTTGCGCAGCTTGGACAACTGCACCTTGGCCTGAATGGCCATCATCCGGGTGATGAGCTGTTCCTTGGACATTTCCAGGGAAAACACCCCCACGGGCACGCCCTGGTTTATGGCTGCGTTTAGGGCAAAGTTCAAGGCCAGAGCGGTTTTGCCCACCGAAGGGCGCGCCGCGATGATGATCAGGTCGGAATTCTGGAACCCGGCGGTCATTTCATCGAGCTTACGGTAGCCCGAGGTTACGCCGGTAACCAGCTCTTCCTGGCCGATGCGGTCGGTCAGCTCATCCATGAGCTTGTTGACCATTTCCCCGGCTCCGAAAAACAGCTTATCACCGGCCCGCCCGGCAATGGACAGGATGCTCTGCTCGCTTTCATCCAGCAGCATTTCCACATCTGTGGCCCCATAGCTTTTTCCGATAACCTCGGAGCAGACATCAATGAGATTACGTTGCAGGGCGCGGTCGCGCACCAGCTTGGCATAACTTTCGGCATTGGCCGCCGAGAGGGTCAGTTCGGTGAGGTCGGCCAGATATGACGCGCCCCCGGCCTTTTCCAGCTCGCTGCGCTCACGCAGCACTTCCATGACCGTGATCAGGTCAACCGGGTGGTTGCGGCGGTAAAGTTCAAGAAAGGCGTTGAAAATAATCTGGTGCGCCGGATGATAAAAGTCAGCCGGGCGGACCATGTCCACCACCAGGTGCAGGGCGTTGTTTTTAAACAGAATGGCGCCCAGCAGGGCCTGTTCGGCCTCCAGGCTGTGCGGCGGCACCTTGCCGATGAGCTTCTCGGCCTGGCTTTGCCGGCTCTCCCTGTTGTTGTCGGTAGCATTTTCCTGAAAGGCGGTGTCTGGCATGGTCTGTAGGTTCTCCCTCAAAATAAGAACCGGAATGATATTAGACCTCGCGCTAAAAAGCAAAACCATTTACGAGCCGTGAACAGCCGTAAAACCCACAAATACACGTCACGTAAAGCTTCAAGCCGGACAATAAAAGTTGCGGCTTGCCCGCCGGGCGGTGAAGCGCTATTAATCAGGTCATGACTGAAAAAGAAAAAGCCCAAGCCGGTCTGCTTTATGACGGCAACTATGAACCGGAAATGTTCGCCGAACGGATCCGGGCCAAAACTCTGTGTCATCAATTCAACAGCTTAAGCCCGGCAGAACTGGAGGCAGGCAAGGATATTCTGCGTACGCTGCTGGGCCGCGTCGCCGGTGAATTTCACATCAACGCCCCCTTTTACTGCGACTATGGCTACAACATCAGCCTGGGCAATCATTTTTACGCCAACCACAACCTGACAATCCTGGACACCGCGCCCATAACCTTTGGCGACAATGTTTTTATCGGCCCCAATTGCGGGTTTTACGCAGCCGGGCATCCCATTGACGCCGCACAGCGCAATGAAGGTTTGGAAATCGCCTGGCCCATCAGTGTGGGGGCTGATGTCTGGATCGGCGGCAACACCGTGGTCATGCCCGGCATCAGCATCGGCAGCAATGTGGTCATCGGCGCGGGCAGCGTGGTCAGCAAAGACATTCCGGACAACGTCATTGCCCTGGGCGCTCCCTGCCGCGTGCTTCGCCCCATTACCGAAGCAGATAAAAATAAATACCGGAGAGCATGAACCGGTTTGGGAGAGAGCTATCTGCCGCCTGAAGCAGATTATCGGCAGCACTGGCTCAACTTGCAGAAAAGACGCCAGCGGCGCACTGCCGCAAACAACACTCAACCCAAAGAGGTAAAACATGAGCAAGGGAAAAAAGATTGTTATCCTCACCGGCAGCCCGCGTAAAAACGGCAACAGCGACCTCATGGCCGAAGCCTTTGCCGAAGGCGCAAAAAGCAACGGGCACGATGTGCTGGTTTACGCAGCGGGGCGCAGCAATATCAAAGGCTGCCGCGCCTGCGAGCAGTGTTTCAGCAAGGGCAAGCCATGCATTTTTGACGATGACGACTACAACAATCTGGCGCCCCGGCTGGAAGCCGCCGACATGCTGGTACTGGCCGCGCCGGTTTACTATTATACCTTTCCGGCCCAGCTCAAGGCGGTTATCGACCGTTTTTACTGCTATTCATACTCCAAACGCCCCTTGAAGGACAAAGAAAGCGTGCTGCTGTCCTGCGCCGAGGAAAACCGCGAAGCCGCCTTCACCCCCACCATAGAGACCTATAAGGCCATTTGCTGGTATCTTAACTGGAAAGACCGCGGCATGGTCACTGCTTTGGGCGTGAAGGCCAAAGGCGACATCAAGGACACCGATTATCTGGATAAATGCCGCGCTTTGGGCGAATCCATCCGCTAAGCCGCCGAAAAACTTTGGCAAAGGCAACCGACCTCACGCGTTGACGCGAGGTCGGTTGTTCTTTGCCCCGCTTATCCAAAAGCCAGGGCCGAATTGCGGATAATGTGCAGCACGGCTTCCGAGTTGTCCATATCCAGGCGCAAGTCATAATGAAATTCATCATTACCCACGACTATGCGCAGCTCGCCCTCGTCGCTGTCGGAAACCGAGGCGATCAGTTTATACAAATCCGTCCAGCGGCGGCTGACCGTTTCGTGACCGACGGGCTCGGCATCCTGCTCCAGGGCCTTGCCCTCCACGGTAAACCAGCGGCTGCCCTCAGCCGAACTGAACAGCCAGGGCGTACACCCGGCATTGCGCAGCTCGTTGAGAATATTGACGATCCGGGTGGGAGAGAACGGCGCGGCAATGGTCACCGCAGCGGCCAATTCCATGTCCGGAATAAATTCTTTATAGATAATGCCGTCCTCGGCCAGGCTCCAGGAAGCGCCCGCAAAATACACCGCGTACATGCCCGGGGCGCTGATATCGCCTTTGTTGGGCATGGTGGCCTCCTGCCAGGTGGCCTCATCCATACCAAACTGCAAGAGCTGAATCAGACGGAA
>CAZNBK010000270.1:0-3562 GCA_964571105.1 uncultured Desulfovibrionaceae bacterium | reverse complement strand
TCTTCTGTAAATACGCCATAGGGTTGCCAGATTGTGGACACACCGTTAAAATTGGCCGCAAATTGACCAGTTATATTCCTGATCGCATCCCCCTGCTCACTGCCCAGAGCACGCCCCGCGCCGTTGGTATCCACAGTATTTCTGGTGTCATACCCACGCACGAAATAACCGCGCAAATCCGGGGTCACATTACCGCCAAGCACGGCGGCCAGCTGCGGATACATATCCGCATCAAACGGGCTGCCGTCACAAGCCAGGTAGCCGTCCGGCGGGGTTACGCCGTAATAGGTGATGACTGTGCCCACCGGATCGGCCTTGGCCTCGTCCGGGACCACGCACAGCAGACCCAGCAGAAACGCGATGAACGCGCAGATAAAGATTCTTTGTACTTTCATACGAAAACTCCTGATGGTTAAAGGTTAAATTACGGGTGTGACCAAACAACGCGCCGTTGCCGTTGCCCGCCCTGCCGCGCGCGGTCCGGACCTTTCAGGCCTGGCGAGGCGGAAGCGGAAAAATCGCTTTGGAATAAAAAAGATATTGAGAAGACAATCACCGACCGGCAGCCTAAACCGGACAAGAGCCTGCGCTCAGGCCGAGAAACAGCCTGCGTGGTGCAGGGGCGCGGTTTTCAGGTGCCATTAATGACAAAGGCAAGGGAATCCGGCATTTCATCTGAACAAGCACCGCGAATCGCATGCGCTCCGACTTATTCAGCACCGGAAAACCCGACTAAAGAAAAAAATGTATAGACAACGGTGTTGAATCTTGCGAATATATAATTATTGTAGATACAGGCGTCAGCCTTATGTTTTATTGAATTTAACCTGAAGCGCCGTGTTACCGGCAAGCCGTGCCCAGGGTCCGTATGAACTTTCGGCCGGGACACAAAACCATTGAGGAGGATTTATGGCCGCTGCTAGTAAAGATCAACGTTGGAAAAAAGTCATCGAAGCCCTGAACAAGGCCAGATCCAGTGAGCTTCACGCCATCCACCAGTACATGAACCAGCACTACGGCCTGGACGACATGGACTACCCCAAGCTGGCCTCCAAAATGCGCGAAATCGCCATTGATGAAATGCGCCACGCCGAAGATTTTGCCGAACGTATCAAGGACATGGACGGCGAACCCACTGCCGAATTCTCCGAAACCGTGGTCAAGCGCCAGGATGTGCGCGAAATCTATAAATTCGACGCCGACCTGGAAGAAGCCACCATTGAGATGTACCACGAAATGTGGGAACTCTGCCGCCACAACGGCGACATGGTTTCTGCCGGCATTTTTGAGCGCATCATCCAGGAAGAACAGGAACACTTCAACTACTTCGATGACACCAATACCCACATCGAAGAACTGGCCGAAAGCTTCCTGGCCCGCCAGACCGAAGGCAGCTCCGACTAGGCTTGGAGTGTAAGAATGCCTCCGGCGGCCAGGGGAAATGACTTCCCCTGGACCCCTCACTTGAGGGGCGGCGCCCGAAACAACCGGCGGGTGTAAACAAAGTTTTGTTTTTACGGCCCCTTGCGCATTCTGCGTGAGGGGCTTTTTTGCGCCCAACATGCGGCTGCTTCAAAGCTTATTTTTTCCAACCCCTTGACTATATACCCTATAGGGGTATAGCGTATCTCCAAACACGGAGGTTGCCATGAGAGCATGTATGGATGTGGAGGCCGTAAGCAAACGGCTGCGGCGCGTTGAAGGACAAATTCGAGGCATTATCAAAATGGTGGAAGACGACAAACCCTGCGAGGATATACTCACCCAGATCGGCGCGGCCAAGGCCGCCCTGCACAAAACCGGGCAAACCATTCTGGAAGGACATCTGCACCACTGCGTGCTTGATGCGGTGCGGGCGGGCAACGAGGAAAACTCGCTCAAACGCCTTGGCGCGGCCATCGAGCAGTTTTCCCGTATCGTCTGAGACAACGGCTGCCAAGGTATTGATTATGATAAAAATAATCGACGCTCTGTCCGGCCTGCGTCTTACCCTGCTGTCCGGCTTATTTTTGGGAGCCAGCCTGCTGGTCTGGCTGGGTCGGCTTGAGCTTCCTGTGGATCCGGCCTGGGCAACCATCGTTATTTCCGGCTCGCCGCTGGCCTATATCGCCGTCACCAGGCTGGTGGGAGCGCGGCAGATCACCTCATCGCTGCTCATTACCCTGGCCATGCTCGCGGCCATTATTATCGGAGAGCTGTTCGCAGCCGGAGAAGTAGCCTTTATCATGGCCATCGGCTCCATTCTTGAAGATAAAACCGTGCAACGCGCCAGGCGCGGCATCCGCGAGCTGATTAACCTGGCCCCGCAGCAGGCCAGACGTATTTTCGGAAATACTGAAGAAATCGTGCCCATTGAGGCGGTGCAACGCGATGATATTCTGCGCGTTCTGCCCGGAGAAACCATCCCGGTGGACGGCGAGATTATCCGAGGCAGCACCAGTATCGACCAGTCGGTGATGACCGGCGAATCGCTACCCGTGGACAGAACCGAGGGCGACGCCGTATTCAGCGGCACCCTCAACCGCTTCGGTGCCGTTGATATCCGCGCGGAAAAAGTAGGCGAGGATTCTTCGCTGCAAAAACTCATTCGCATGGTCCGCGAGGCCGAAACCAACCAGGCCCCCATGCAGCGCATTGTCGATAGATGGGCCGCCTGGATTGTTCCGGCTGCCCTGCTTATCGCGCTGGGCACTTATCTGGCCACCCACGATATCATCCGAGCCGTGACCGTGCTGGTAGTTTTCTGCCCCTGCGCTCTGGCTCTGGCCACGCCCACGTCAATCATGGCCGCCATCGGCCAGGCCACCAAACACGGCGTGCTCATCAAATCCGGCAAAGCCCTGGAAAATATGGGGCAGGTAGATTATATCGCTTTTGACAAAACCGGCACCCTTACGCATGGCCACTTGCAGGTCAGCAACGTCCTGACTTTTACTCCGGAATATCCCGAAACCGAAATACTCCGGCTCACGGCTGCGGCGGAAAGCCTTTCCGAACACCCCCTGGCCAATGCCGTCTTAAGCAAAGCCCGTTCCGCGCGGCTCACCTTCCCCCCGGCCACGGATTTCAAGATGATCCCGGGGCGCGGCGTCAGCGCGCAGGTAGGCGGTGAAACAGTATATTGCGGTACCCCGCGCTTTTTGGAAGAAAGCGGCCTCTGCGTGAGCGAAGAAGTTCTCTCTGTCTTGGAAAACCTGCGCCGCCAGGGTAAAGCCGCCATCCTCACCGGCCTTCTATCCGGTCAAGCTGGATGCTGTATCGGCATAGTGGCCCTGTCCGACACCCTGCGCGCCTCAGTTGCAAACGTGGTTCAAGAACTGCGCGCCCTGAACACCACCGTGCTGCTGCTTACCGGCGATCATGCCGACACGGCTGCTTATTTTGCGGCCCAGGCTGGTGTGTATGATGTGCGCTCCGGGTTGCTTCCGGCGCAAAAAGTGGAGTGCATAAAGGAAATGCAGGCCCAGGGACACATTGTTTGTATGGTTGGAGACGGGGTCAACGACGCCCCGGCCCTGAAAACAGCCGACGTTAGCGTGGCCATGGGCAGCATGGGCAGCGA
>CAZNBK010000269.1:2018-3563 GCA_964571105.1 uncultured Desulfovibrionaceae bacterium | reverse complement strand
ACAACATCGCCGCAGCTCTCTTCCTTAATGGTCGGCGAATCAATTATTTCAAAAACACGCTCTGCGCCGGCCAGCGCCCGCTGAACTTCATTGTTATTCTGGGTCAGCTTTTTCATGGGTTCGTAAAGCATAACCAGGGCCGCTAAAAACGAAAAAAATGTGCCGGGGGTAGATGCGCCGTCAATAACCTGCTTACCGCCATACCACATGACCAGGCCTATGCCGATGGCCCCCACCAGCTCCATGATCGGCGACGATAATTCATTGACCTTTACCTGCTTAAAGGCCAATTTGACCAAGCGCCTATTTTCCACCGCAAACCGTTCGGCTTCATAATCTTCTGCGGCAAAGGCCTTAACCACCCGAATGCCGCTGAAGACTTCCTGCAAAAATGTGGTTACGTCGGCAAGCTTACTCTGACTTTTTTTGCCCAGCCTGCGTAGTTTGCGCCCCAGATAAAAAAAGGGATAAAATCCGAGAGGCAGCACCAGCACAGCCCAAAGAGCCAGAGACCAATCCTGGTAAAAGATCACGCACAACAGCCCCAACATGGTCATGGCTTCGCGGATCATGGTTATCACCGCGGGCATACTATCGCGAATGGTGCCCACATCATTGGTGATGCGGGACATCAGCATGCCTATCTGGTTATCTTCAAAAAACTTTACCGGCAGAAAGACAATCTTGTTATACAGCTCATCGCGCAATGTCTCGAGGACGCTCAAGCCGCAATACTGCATAAGGGCATTTTGGCAATACCTGCCCAGCCCCTTGCACAAGCTCAAGGCGATAAACCCCAGCGGCACCAGCATGAGCATTGTCTGGTCGTGCTTGATAAAAATATCGTCGAGAGCGGGTTTAACCAGATAGGCCGCCCCGGCGCTGGTCAGCGCAACCACGCCCATGCAGATACAGGAAAGAAAAATCAGCAACTTATACGGTTTAAAGTACTTGAGGATCCGCTTGAGAAGCCTTAAGCTTTCCTGGCGAGAAAGATCAGCTGAAAATAAAGTGACGGCCATGGGCTGTTAAGTCCTTATTCAAACGGGCGGTTTTGATTTGCAGATAATTGGCGCCCGCAAATTATCCTTTTAAAATATACGGCAACTACCTGCAAGTTTAAATTGCCCGTAAATTACCATTAACATGAACACACCCAAGCTGCCCGATTCGCCGGAGAATGCCCCGAGCAAGCCCTTGCGCCTTAACCACTACCTGGCTTTGGCCGGAATTTGCTCGCGCCGGGCCGCAGATAGTCTAATCGCTGCCGGTCGGGTAAGCCTCAACAATACCCCGGCCACGCCGGGCAGCAAGGTCAGCCCTGCCGACCAGGTCAAGCTGGATAACGAAATAGTTCCCTGGCCTGTTCTGGCCGGTTGCGAAAGCGCAACTGCCGGGAGCGGTTACACCTATATTCTCCTGAACAAGCCCGTTGAGGTGGTAAGCACGGTCAAGGATCCGCAAGGGCGGCGCACGGTCCTGGACATTCTTCCGCAAGAATTGCGGCAGCAACGCCTTTTCCCGGTGGGCCGCCTGGATTATTTT
>CAZNBK010000269.1:0-2008 GCA_964571105.1 uncultured Desulfovibrionaceae bacterium | reverse complement strand
AATGACGGCGATCTCACTTACCGCCTCACTCATCCCAAGTGGCATATGCCAAAAATTTACCGGGTTCTGGTGCGCGGCGAGGTTACGGAAAGCGCGCTGCGGGCCATGCGCCAAGGCATGTGCTTATCCGACGGGCAGGCCCTGGCTCCGGTTCAGGCGCAACAGCTCAGGCAAAACGCACGGGGCGACACCTGGCTGGAGCTGGTCTTGCACCAGGGCATCAACCGGCAAATTCGGAGGATGCTGCAAGACCTGAATCTGACCATCCTGACCTTGAACCGGGTGCAGCAAGGCCCATTGGAACTGGGCGATCTCAAGCCCGGGCAATGGCGTCATCTTAAAGACAAAGAGGTTTCGCAGCTGATCAACTGGACCGGGAAAGAGGACCAGGAGAGCTGAGCTGCCCCTGGCCGTTGTTTTCAAGCGTTAGAGCTGTTTAACTTTGAAATGTTACAAAACTCGAATGCCGAACGTTGTCATTAAAACCAGAAGGCAAAAAGACATTTCCCTTATAGATGCGCAAAATCCAAGGCGATTTTGCGAAAGGCACGCGCTGCTTAAACGCGCGCGGGTGCCGCTGCCCTTATCGCATACCTCTCGGTCCGGCCGTCCTGGCGGCACCAGAGCATTTTACCAATATATAATTTCAATGTTAAAATGCTCTATTACTGAAACAACCGACGTTCTTCGGGCTGACCCGTTCCGTCATTGCTGCGGTCTTCCACATCTACCCCTGCCGGTGGTCTGAACTTAAACAAATCGTCTCCCAGCGCAGCATCAAAAGCCAGACTGGTAAAGGTAATGTCGTTTTCATTGCCGAAAAAGTCCTGAATCATCGCCCGGCGGATAACCCCATCATCCGACACCCAGATAACCGCCAGGGTTATCTGCTGTGTGGCCTCCTTGGGAATGAGCTTGAGCTTGTTCAGGCCGTTTTCCTGCCCATCGGCGCGCACCTTAAAGTCTTCCCGCAGGTCTGCCTGGCCGGTAATAACTTTCAGCATGGTCCGCGAATCCTGTACGATTTCCACAGGATATTTATAGGCGATTTCCTCGCCGGGAATGTAATCCCACAGCTCTTGCGCACTGATGACAATCAACTCTTCCCGTTTCGGAGTGGTTACCTCCCAACGCACCAGCAAGGGTTTTCTAAAGGCAATGGTGCCGGCCTGCTCGGTGCGGGAGTTGCTTTCTTTGTGCAGCAGCACCTGCTCAAAATCGCCGCTCAAAGAATTAACCGCCTGATAGCGTTCTTGAATTTTAGCCACCAGGGCGTCATCAGCCCAGGCGGTAACCGGAACCGTCAGCAGCATTCCCAAAGCCACAAAAAGCCCAGCTGTTTTAGCAAAAAGGTTGAGCATCTGTTTACCTCGCGGCAAGGCCGCGTGTTAAAGTTTTATCTCAAGCAGACCCCGACACAGACTACCATACTTGCCGGAGATTTGCTGTATATATAATGGCCGTAAAAAAACAAGGCAAATGCCTTCGGTGGGGCTATCCGCCTAAAAGCCTGCCCAGATATACGTTTCAGATAAATGTAAAAAATGGTTAAGCAAGCACGCCGCTTGGCCGGATGTGCCTATCTTTAGGACCCCACAAGCGCGGGCTGTTTCAGCACAGCCGTCAGGCATCCTCTCCATCCGGCCTGCCCGGATTTCTTCTATTGAGCACCGAACGCGGCTTGCTGCCGTCAGACGGGCCGACAATACCGTCCTGCTCCATTTGATCGACAAACCGGGCCGCGCGGTTAAAGCCGATTTTAAACCGGCGCTGAATGAGCGAGATGGACGCTTTGCCCTGTGAAATTACAAACTCGACAGCCTCATCATACATGGGATCATCGGAAACGCTTTCACCGCCAAAGCCGCCGTGCCCGCCATTGCCGGATTTATCTTCCCAGGCGGAAAAATCCACCAGATAGCCGGGAGGCATTTGCGCTTTCCAGAATCCGGCCACATTGGTGACCTCTTCATCACTGACAAAAGCGCCGTGCAAGCGCAGCATCCCT
>CAZNBK010000268.1:0-3565 GCA_964571105.1 uncultured Desulfovibrionaceae bacterium | reverse complement strand
CCGAGCCTGAGCCGGAACCCGAGCCTGAGCCGGAACCCGAGCCTGAGCCGGAACCCGAGCCTGAGCCGGAACCGGCGCCGGAAAGGCCTGGAAATGACCGGTTCGTCATGCATACCGGCTCGGCCACATATGCCATTAACGACCAGGCCATTACCGGCGCCGTCATTGCCAATGACACTGACGTAAATTCGGTAATTACCGGGGTCTCGTCCGGCGTCTATGGTACGGCTACTTTCAACCCGGAAACCGGAGAGGTGACCTACACCCTTAATTCCAATGCCGCCGCGCAAATGGGCAGCGGCACAGGAACGGTCACGGACAGCATCACCTATACCGCAGTAGATTCAGCGGGTAACGCTTATGAAAAAACTGTTGAGATAGTCATCGTGCGGCAAATCTATGGACCCGGACAGTACGTTTCCGACGATCAAACCCAAGGTGAAACTTACCAGATTAATGTGGAGACAACCGGTGACGGCAAGGCCGGGACACCGGAAATCATGCTCGGCTCCGGCGGCGATGTGCTTAAGGTTACGCAACAGATGGAAAACATGGAAGTTGACCTTGGAGACGGCGACAACCGGTTTTCCTCCGTAAGCACCAGCGCAGCGCTCAAAGGCACGCACATCAGCGCCGGCGATGGCGACAACCACATTGAGATCAAGAGCAGCGAAGCTGCCTTGGCCAACAGTTCGCAGTTGACTCTGGGCGACGGAGATAACGTTGTCTATCTGGATGGTTCCCGGGCGCTGTTCGACAAAAGCGGCATCATCGTCGGCAACGGCAACAACACCATCACCCTGAACGGCGGCGTGATCGGCTTCAACCAGGGCGATCACTCTTACATCCGCACCGGACATGGCGACAACACCATCAGCGTAACCGCTAAAGACGGGGGCTACGGTGTGTCTTACGGGGTTATTGAAACCAATGCCGGGGATGACGTCATCACGGTCAAAGCCAGCGGCCAATCCGGCTTGGCCACCTATTCCCGGATTGCGGCGGGAGACGGTGACAATATAATCCAGGTGGAAGGCTCGCACGGTCTGGATATTGGGAGTTCTATCCAGGCCGGAAGCGGCAACGATAGTATCCAGATTGCCGGAAAGAATGGCTATGGTTTGAACGATAACTCGCAGATCAACGCGGGCGACGGAGACAACGTTGTTGCCGTGACCGGCAGCCAGGGCGGCCTGAGCAATTCGAGCATTACAACCGGCAGCGGGGCTGACCGGATCTCGGTTAGCGGGGCAAATGGAATCGCCCTGGCCGACGGCAGCAAGATTGACAGCGGGGCCGGTGACGATGTGGTCATCATTCACGGGTCCATCAAAAACAGCACCGTGGACATGGGTGACGGCAACGACTTGCTGCGCCTGGATTGGGAAAGCGCGGCCAACCTGTTCAGCGACAACTCCATTCTCAACGGCGGCGAAAACAACCCCCTGGACTACCTGGGCGGCAGTCTGGGCGACATACTGTCCCTGGGTTCCAGTCTGGCGACCAGCCTGGCCGGGAGCACGGCGCTGGGCGGCATTGATGCGTCCAACACCAAAGGCTTTGAAAGCCTGCACCTGGATTTGGACAACGGCAATCCGGACCTGCTGAGCATGGACCAGTTGCTGTCCACCCTGGACAGTAAAGGATTCACCGGCAGCAACGGTTTCGGCGCGCTGGTGATTACCGGCGACGAAGCGGACAGCCTGGATCTTTCCGGCTTCACCGTCACTCACAACCAAAGTGGCATGAATCTGGAGCACTTCACCGGCCTGACCTTTGACTCGTACACTTTACAGTACGAGTCGCAGACCATTGAAATATACATTCAGAGCGGCCTGTATTAATTCCGCATTCATCGGGTGTGAAACCAAAAAGCAGCCGCGCGCGGCGCGGCTGCTTTTTCCCGCCCGCAGGAGATTCAAAAGAGCGGCAACGCCTCATTGACATAGTGAGAGGAAAGCTTAACTTTTTAGTGGAGTCTTTTTTATAGCTGCATTACCCGGCGGACATGCTTTAAACAGCACCCCACGTTCGTCTGCAATTTCAGTAGCGAGGAAACAAATATGATTATGCTTTTAAAACTATGGTTAGCCTGCAAAGCCGGCGTTGAAGCGCTGTCTGCCTCAGAAACAGTCTGGAACGCCAACCCCCTGCTTCCCTTTTTCCGTCAGCCGGTAAGAGTGCCGGTGCGCTGGAAATAAACCTGGGGCGCAGACGCCGCCCTACTCTGATATGCATTAAAAGGCCGCTGTTTGGGCGGCTTTTTTCATTTCCAACGCTTTGCGGCCTGGAAAGCAAATCTCAACAAACTCAGGCTGCTGGATAATATTCGGGTAACGGGCCCGGAGTGGTCGACGCACGCGGTCGCGCGCCCGCCAAGGTCAGCAGCGCGGCAATTCCCATCCCCGCATAACTGAACGCAGTCTCTGCGCCCAGCGCCGCAGTTGCACCGAAAACACCGCCGACAATAACACCGGCGCAGGCATACCCCGGCAGCACCGCATACCGTTTTTTCAACAACAGCCCCACAAACACCGGCACCACTACGCCGCAAACATACACATCGTAAGCCATAAGCAAAAAACCAAGTATGCTTCTGTCCAGCAGGGTCACCCCCAGACCAAGACAGCCCAAGCCCAGCACACAACAGCGGCAGGTTCTGATATTGCCGCGCCGCAACAGGTCATGGCTTAAAACAGTGGCCGCCGTGATCAAACAGGTGTCTGCCGAGGAAACCACCGCACCCATCAGCGCGGTCAGCACAGCCAGCTTCAACCAGCCCGGCATGAGCGTATCCAAGGCCGTGGTGAAAACCAGATCCTCTGCGGTAGCCGCCGGAATCACCCCCACACAGGCCAGCCCCACCGCCACGATCAGCACGGAACAGAGCGCCAGCCCTGCTGCGGCAAGCAAACCGCCCCGCCTGGCGCTGCCGGTGTCCCGCGCACTGAGGATGCGACCGAAAAGCATGGGGCAAACCAAATAATTGCCGCCGACCACAAAAAAATAATAAACCAGGCTGGAAACCGGAAAGTCCGCATTGACCGGCCCCAGGCGCACCCTGTCTACCCAGCCGGGATTGGCCTGCCACAGCCAGGCCAAAGCCAGGGCAAGGCCGCCCATGATCAGCCCGAACTGCAAGCGGTCCAGGCGCATGATCACGGCCTGACCGCCCAGGCTGTGCAGCACAATCAAACCAAAAGACAGCGCCAGACAAAGCTGCGGCGCTAAGCCGGTCAGAGAAGTCAGAATCCGGCTCAGGGCGGAAAATTGCGCGGCCAGAATGGCCATCCAGGCCACGACAATAACCAGAGAAATCAGTGGTCGGGCCGGTTTGCCCAAAAAACTTTCCACCATTTCCGGCATGGTATAGGCCCCGGCGGCGCGCACCTTTCCGGCCAGCAGCACGGAAAGCACGGTCAGGCCGATTGCGCCGGAACCCAGCCACCAGAACGCCGGGGTGCCCAGATGAAAGGCCTTGCCCATCACCCCCAGGGTGGCCGAAGCCCCCACGCGGGAAACAATTATGGAAAAAGCCACCCCCAGCGCGGTGCTGGTCCGGCTG
>CAZNBK010000267.1:0-3568 GCA_964571105.1 uncultured Desulfovibrionaceae bacterium | reverse complement strand
CTGTTTCTCCTCCCCGAAACGATCGAGTGCTTCTTTTTATCCAGGGCCTCTAATGCTTCGCTTACCACTTGGGCGGGAGTTTGTGTTGAACCGTCATATTCCGCGCTTGCTCTGACGCCCGCAATGCCGGAAGCGTGATTGAAGTTTGTACGGGTCAATCCGGGAATCAGCAGCAGGACATGGATATTGTATGGCTTGCATTCCTCGGTGATGGCCTCGGTAAATGAGCGAACGAACATCTTACTTGCGGCATATGTCGCCATATATGGGATAGGTACGAAACCAGCTACCGACGAAACATTGATAATTGTTCCGCTTTTTCTCTGCTGCATTTGGGGCAGGAATAAATGTGTCAGCGCCACTAATGATGAAATATTTAATTGCAGTAAATCCAGTTCTGATTTTAGCGACAGGCCGGAAAATGCCCCGCCGGAGCCTATTCCGGCATTGTTGATGAGCATGTCGATTTCCAACTCGCGCTTTTGTGTTTCCGCAAAAACGTGCTCGGCTGTTTCTTGTTTCGCTAAGTCGGCGGTTATATATTGCGCGGTTATGCCAAACTGTTCCGAAAGTTGGGCGCACTGCCTTTCAAGTTTTTCTGCATTTCGCGCCACAAGTAAGAGATTGTGTTTTCTTTCGGCGAATTTATTTGCGAAAGACTCACCAATTCCGCTGGATGCACCTGTTATTAATACTGTTTTCATAGTTCTATTCCTTTTTCGGGCGAGTGGACCAGGGGAATCTATGCCCGCGAATATATTTTTAATCGTACAATTGTTTATTATTGAAAAAAACAAAGAGGCGCTAAATCAATTTGTGTGTAAGGTTTCCCTCAACCCATACGGCTGATAAAGGCCGCGCCGGGCAGTTGTATTCGCAAGCGCCGCAGCCGGTGCAGCGTTCCGCGTCTACTACCGGCAATTTGTGCTTCGGCCCGTCCACAAGCGTGATGGCCCCGGTCGGGCAGTTTCGTGAACAGGCAATGCAGGCAACATCGTCCGTATTGATGATGCAGCGTTGCAGCTCAATCTTGGCCCGCCCGATCTGGGTGGCGCTTTTTTGTGCCGGAGTTATGGGGCGAATCGCGCCGGTGGGGCATACTTCCGAGCAGGCCACACAGTTGACCCGGCAATATCCGCGTTCAAAAAACAAAGCCGGTTGCAACATTCCCATGCCGCGGTCCTGACTGTGCAAAACCTGGTTGGGGCAGGCGGAAACGCACAACTGGCAGCCGGTGCACCTGGTCTGGAACGAACTCAAACAACCCGCACCCGGAGGGAGTATGGGCATTTCACGATGCAGCGGATCTTTACGAGTAAGCGCTTTAAGGGGAGCCTGCACAGCGGCTGCCTGTGCGGCCAGGGGAAATGCCACTGCTCCCAAAGCCGTCCCGACGGCAGACGTAAAGAAAGCCCGGCGGGATGCGTCAGGCGCGGCCTCCGGTATTACGGCCTCCTTGGTTGAAAGCGGCGTCAGGCTAATGGCGTGTTTGCGGCATACACTGTGGCAGTTAAAGCAGGAAACGCAACGCGAGGCATCCACGCTTCCTGATTTTGCGTCAATGCAGGATGCCTTGCATACTTTTTCGCACAGGCCGCACTGTACGCAGCTTTCTTGACGGATACGCGGGAGAATCAGAGCGTACCGGCTTATAAATCCCAAGCTCGTTCCTACGGGACAGATGGTATTGCACCATGTGCGGCCTGATCTCCAGGCCAAAAAACCGATGACGCCCAAAGTGAGCACGGCGGCAGCCAGGGCGGAAGCTCCCTTTTGCCAGACAGGCGTCGGCGCTACTGCAAAATTTCCGGCCCGCTCGGAAGCCCAGGCCAGGGCGTTGTTTCCGCTTTCCCAAATCGGGCCGGTTATATCGGTGGCAATACGCCCAAAGGCGCTGTACGGCTCTAAAAGCGTCGTCAGAAGAGGCACTCCGGCCAAAAATGAAAGGATGAATACGGTCAAAACCGCCAAACGTAAGCCGTTGTGGGGTTTAGCATAGCGAAACCGCCTTTTTTTGCCCAGGCGGGAAATGACGTCCTGCATCACTCCCAAGGGGCAGATTGCCGAACAGTACACTCTGCCGAAGAGGGCTGTAAGAACTATGAGGCCCGCCACCACAGCGAAGGTGCCTGCGAGAATGGCGGGAACGAACTGGAGTTTTGCCAGAAAGGCAAGATGCGGCGTGAGGATGCCGCTGCTGTCAAGAAAGGCCAGGCATATTCCGGCAAAGAACAAGGCCGCGATAAGAATGCGTATGCGCCTGTACATGGCTACGCCTCGCTTCTGCTTCTCAGTTGTTCCACAAATTTGCCCAAGCGGGTCATTTGTTCGGGAATGGCGATACCCTGCGGGCAATGGCGGGTGCAGATGTTGCACCCCGTGCAACGCGAGGCCTGGCGCAGATCCGAAATGGAACGATCATAGCCGACAAGATAGGCCCGCCGCGCCCGTTCGTAGTCCGCGTCCCGAACGCCCTTGGGCACATATTCATCGTCCACGCAATGGTTGTAGTGGGTGAATATGGCCGGAATGTTTACGCCATACGGGCAAGGCATACAGTAGCCGCAGGTCGTGCAGGGAATGTTGTCCTGCGTTATGAATACATCCAGCGCCCGGCGCAAGACGGCATGTTCCGCACTGGACAGTGTTTCAAGCGGCGCATAGGTACGCAGGTTGTCCTGCAAATGTTCCATGTAGGTCATGCCGCTGAGTACACAGATCACATTGGGCAGGTCTGCCACATACCGGAAAGCCCAGGAGGCCGCGCTGGCCTCGGGGCGCTCCTCCTGAAAAATGGCCAGGGCTTTTTTGTTCAAACGAGCCAAGCGCCCGCCGAGCAAAGGTTCCATGACAAAAAGCGGCAGCCCCACTTTTGTAAGCTGTTCAAGCACCCAGCGGGTCTGAACCGGCTCTGTGAATTTTGACAGTTGCTGCCTGGCGGCTGTAGGCTGATACTCATGCAAAATGTCATGGTAGTTAAGCTGTACCTGGGCGAAATCCCATTCCACATCCCGTGAAAGCACATACTCCAACATGGCGCGGTCACCATGGAAAGACCAGCCCAGGTTACGAATGCGGCCTGCGGCTTTCTGTTCCAGCAGAAAATCGAGAACGCCGTTTTTTTCATAAACTTGTTGGTAGTCTTCCATATCGCGCAGCGCATGAAGCAAATAGTAGTCAAAATATTCCACCTGACAGCGCTCAAGCTGCTGGCGGAAAATATTTTCTGCCTGCGCTCTGGTGGGGTTGAGGAAGGTGGGCATCTTGTCGGCAATAAAATAGCTATCACGGGGAAACCGTTTCAGGGATTTGCCGAGAACCACTTCGGACACGCCCTGGTGATACGGCCAAGCCGTATCGAAATAGTTGACCCCGTGTTCATAGGCATATTCCACAAGGCGGGCGGCCATTGCTTCGTCCACTTCGGGTCCGGTGGGGGATAACGCCTCCGGCAGCATCGGGTAGCGCATACACCCAAATCCCAAAATCGAGATACGGTCGCCATTGCGGGGATTGACTCTATAAGTCAGGGCCTCCGCTTGCGGTTCGAGCAGCTCTTTCTCCACGG
>CAZNBK010000266.1:0-3590 GCA_964571105.1 uncultured Desulfovibrionaceae bacterium | reverse complement strand
CCCGCCCGGACAAGCTGGTCATCGACATCGCCGGGGACGGCTCCATTCAGATGAATATCCAGGAGCTGGCCACAGCCGTGCAAAACGATATTCCGGTTAAGGTAGTTATTCTGAACAATCATTTTCTGGGCATGGTCCGGCAGTGGCAAGAGCTGTTTTACAACAGCAACTACAGCTTTACGCCCATGGAAGGCCAGCCAGATTTTGTCATGCTGGCCAAGGCCTTTGGCGCGGATGGTTATTTGATCACCGAAGAAAAAGACCTGGAGCCGGTTCTGCGTGAGGCTTTTGCCTCGCCGCGGGTGGCGGTCATCGATGTGCGGGTGGACCGGGAAGAAAATGTTTTCCCGATTATCCCGGCCAACGGCACCCTTGACGATATGATGCTGACTTGATCTGCCGCCGGTTTGAAATAAGCGCGCCTGTTTTTGCGGCGCGGAAGGCGGCACCGGGGCATGGCGCTGTCTTCTGGATTATTGGGGCAGGTCCTGCTATTTTAGCTTAACCATGCTCACAATCTTTTTTTCATCTTTACACGGCCCGGTGCTGAGCCGCCAAGTTGATTCGAGTGCTACCGATATCCGCTGGGTCGCGGTGAATAAGCCGACTGAACTTTCCCCAGCCGTGTCTGAAAATTCTTTTTGGGTGACCTGGGATGAACCGGCTCAAGGCATGCTCCTGCCCGAGATTCCTTTTGAACGGCGAATCCTGTGCATCACCGAGCCGCCGGAATATAAAGATTACGGCATACTTCTGCCGCATCACCGTTATATTCTGTCTCCCTTTGCCATTCATCCTTCCGCCTTGTCTCCTGGCAGCCTTGTTGTTCGCGTCCCGCCGCTGGTGAACTGGTTTTACGGGCACGCGTTGCGCTCTGTTTCGCCGGGGGACGGCCTGGAGCTGGCGGAACTGGTCAATGAGCCGGTGCCGGTTAAAACAAAAACCATGGCCATGGTTTGCTCGAGCATCGATACCCTGCCCGCGCACCGGCAGCGCCTGGCTTTTCTTGCTCTGTTGCGCAAATTGTTCAAAGATAAAATCGATTTTTACGGAAAGGGCTTCTTTTTTCTGCCCGACAAGCGCGATGCCGTTTATGACTACCGCTATCTCATCACTCTGGAAAACAACTTTCACCCGCATTTCTGGACTGAAAAAATCAGCGATGCCTTTTTGGGGCGGTCAATCCCGGTTTATGCCGGTTGCCCCAACATCAAAGACTACTTTCCGGATAAGGCCGTAATTCCCATTGATTTCCGGGATCCGGACCGGTCCGTGGAGTGCATCGCCGCGATTCTGGCGCAAAAAGATGATACTGATTACCAGGCCAGGCTCCCGCATTTGGAAACCGCCCGGCAGCGCTTGTTCACAAACTTTAATGCCGCCACTGCTTTGCCCAGATTGATCCGGTACATATCCGGACGCCCGGAATGCAACGATGCGCAAGCGCTGGCTGAAATCTATCTCAATATATCAGTTAACTAGACAGCAGGAATATATAATGTTTCTTGGCATAAAAAACGGCTCCTTGCGGAGCCGTTTTTCTATTTAAGTATCTTTACAGGATTTACAGCCAGTCGAAATAATCTCGCCAGCTGCCTTCCAGGCGGCGTCGATCTTCCTCGGACATGCTTTCCATGTGTTTGATGTATACGCTCTTGCTCTTGTCCCGGGCGTATTCCGACTCTGCTTCCAGGTCGGAGAAATTCTCGGTTACATACATATACCTGCGCCAGGCGGCTCCGTATTTTCCGGAGCGCTCATAAAACTCGGCCAGATACAATTCGTGTTGAGCGATCTGGACGCGGCAGAGGTGAATGAGCTCACCGGCTCTAACCGCGTATTCCGTGTCCGGATAAGAGTCCTGTACCCGCTCAAGATAACCGACAGCTTCGGTCAGGCCGGTGGTGGGCCGGTCTATGGAGCGATAAGCCCGCATATACGACAGGGCAATTTGATTGAGTACATACGGAATGGCTTCGTGGCGCGGGTGCATGTCTTCGAAGTCTTTATACGCTTCCACGGCCATGAGGTATTCTTCATCCAGAAAATAGGCGTCGCCCAAAGAAATTTCCGCTTCCAGCGTATACGGGCTTGAGGGATAAAGATCTTTTAGTTTGGTATAATATTCCACGGCGTTGACATAGTCTTTTTCAGCCATGGCATCGTTGCCGTTTTCAAATAATTCTTGTGCGGTGTCTTCCGACGGGGGCAGATAGAAATAGTCGATAACGCCGCAGCCGGATAAGGAGCCGATTAATAACGTTAAAAAACAGAAACGGAAGAAGGTTTTGCGCATGGACCAGTCGCCTTGGGTTGGGCAAAATTTCAAAAAAAGGGGTTAAAGCACAATGACCAATCAGTGCTTTTACCCGGTTATACATTTGCTGGCAAGCGTGTAAAAAAGTCAAGACCCAGGGACCGCCCAGAAGGAGAAGAGGCAGTCCCTATGTGGGTCTTGATCCGGCAAAATTACTCTTACTCGTTTAGAGCCTGAATGTAAAGTCTGGCCGCATATGCAGCAGTAGCGCCGTCTCCCACGGCTGTGGCTACCTGGCGGCATTGCTTGGAACGGATGTCTCCGGCGGCAAATATGCCCGGGATATTGGTCCGCATTTCCGCATCGGTAACGATAAATCCCTGCTCATCTTTATGCAGTTTTTCAGGCAAAAAATGCCCTTGCGGGTCAAAGCCGATGAAAATAAACAGGCCGTCCACGGCCAGTTCGCGCTCCTCGCCGCTGCTCACATCTTTCAAGCTCAGCCCGGTCAACCCGTCTGTGCCATGCAGGGCGGTAATTACCGTGTTGGGGTTATTAACGAGATTTTGCGCTTCAAACAGCCGGTCAATGACATATTGGTCGGCCCGGAATTTATCCCGCCGGTGAATCAGGTGCACTTCGTCCACTATTTTGGACAAATACAGGGCTTCTTCCAGCGCAGCATTGCCGCCGCCGACCACAGCCACTTTTTTACCCCGATAGAAGTTGCCGTCGCATAAGGCGCAAAATGACAAACCGCGCCCGATAAGCCGCTCTTCATTGGGCAAGCCCAAATACCGGTATTTCGAGCCGGAGCAGACAATCACGGTCAGGGCCCGCAAAGTGCTTTCGGGCATGGTCAGGACATGCTCTTCACCGTCAAACTCCATGGAGATTATCTCATCCACATATGAATCGTAGGTGTAGTGCGCAAGCTGGGCCGTCATGGCGTCAACCAGTTCATAGCCTTTGACCGGTTCGGCGAAACCGGGATAGTTCTCTATTTCGGCGGTTTGTAAAATCTGCCCGCCAGGGGCCATTTTTTCCACCAGAGCGACAGAAGCGCCTCCCCGCACTAGATAGAGGGCCGCGGTTATCCCGGCCGGCCCCCCTCCGATAACTATGGCATCGTAATGTTTATCCGTGCTCATAAACAAACTTACGCGGAAGCGCTTTTGAGAATGAAGTCCTTAAGCGCGGCCTTGGCCATGCCGCCGGTGGTCTGAGCTTTGGCTTCACCCTTGTTAAAAACGATCATGGTAGGAATGGAGCGGATGGCAAATTTGGCTGGCAGAGCCTGATTTTCATCCACGTTAACTTTTACAACCAGGGC